>NZ_LFJB01000008.1:0-111986 GCF_006658625.1 Bradyrhizobium sp. UNPF46 | reverse complement strand
TCTTGGGATAGTCGACGCGCGCCCAGGTCGGCTCCTGCATGGTCAGCCAGCGCCGATAGGCCTCCAGCCGCCACTGGAGCATCCAGGCGGGCTCATTCTTCTTCTGCGAGATGAATTTGACGGTCTCTTCCGACAGCCCCTTGGGGGCCTTGTCGGACTCGATCAGGGTCTCAAACCCATAGCGATACTGGTCGACGTCGATACCGCGGACCCGCTCGATCGTTTCCTGAACCGCCGCCATCGACCTGCCCTCAGGCCGGGATGCAAGTGTCGGGCACCGGACAAACGGCCGCGCATTGCGCCGTGTCGAAATGCCCCTCGCACTCGGTGCACTTCTTCGGATCGATTACGTACATGTCGCGCTTGAGACTGATGGCGGCGTTCGGACACTCGAACTCACATGCGCCACAAACCGTACATTGCGAGGCGACAATCTTGTAGGACATGTGTTCCGGCTCCTTGAGTAGACGATGTCGTCGGACATCTCCTTTCAAGCGCCGTGCCAATCGGAAAACGTCGGAAATTCAACGACTATTTGCCGAGGGCGACTTGTCGTGGCCCCGACAGCATGTCGCATCTGCGACAGCTGCCGTCAGAGCCGCTTGACCTCGATGCCGTGCTTCTTCAACGCGTAGCCGATCTGCCGTGGCGTGAGGCCGAGCAGGCGCGCGGCCTTGGCCTGAACCCAGCCGGACTTCTCCATGGCGGCGACGACGCTGTCGCGGTCGGTCACGTTGCCGGCCAGCGACGCGGCCGCGCTGCCCGACCCCGCCGGCTCGGCCGCCGGCGGAGATCCGCCGGCAACCCTCTCGCGCGGAACATTCGTAGGAAGCACAGTCAGCGGCACGATCGGCAGCGAGCGCTGCTGCGTGCTCTCCGATGTCCCGTTCCACAACATCGCGGACAGGCACTGGCTGTGACAGCACGCGAAATCGTTCCGGACGATTTCCGGGCCCGGCGCCAGCGTCGCCGTGCGCTGCACGCAATTCTCGAGCTCGCGCACGTTGCCGGGGAAGCCGCAGCTCATCAGAACCTCGATCGCGTGCCGGTCGAAGCTCAGCGCGCGGCCGTTCTCGCTGTTGAAGTTCTTCAGGAACTCGTTGGCCAGCAGCGGGATGTCGCTGCGCCGCTCGCGCAGCGGCGGCAGCATCATCGGCACCACGCTGATGCGGTAATAGAGATCGGCGCGGAATTCGTTGCGCGCAACCGCCTCTTCGAGGTTGCGATTGGTCGCGGCGATGACGCGGACATCGACCTTGATGGTCTGGTTGCCGCCGACCCGTTCGAATTCCTGCTCCTGCAGCACCCGAAGGAGCTTGGCCTGGAACGAGGCTGAGATCTCTCCGATCTCGTCAAGGAACAGGGTGCCCTTGTCGGCGAGCTCGAACCTGCCCTTGCGGGAATTCAGTGCGCCCGTGAAGGCGCCCTTCTCGTGACCGAACAGCTCGGACTCCAGCACGGATTCCGGCAGAGCCGCGCAATTGATCTTGATGAAGGGCCGCTTTGCCCGCGGCGACAACTCGTGAATGGCCTTTGCGATCAACTCCTTGCCGGTGCCGGATTCGCCGCGCAGCAGCACCGTCGAGTTCGACTTCGCCACCACCGCAATCTTTTCCAGCAACCCGCGCAGGGCCGGGCTGTCACCGATGATGCCTTCGACGTGAACCCTGCGGCGGTCACGCGTCGGCTTGAGCTCGGACAGCTCCTTCTGGAGCCGATAGCTCTCGTGCATCAGCCGTTCGCGGTCCTGCGCGACGATGCGGTGCAGCTTCACGGTCTGGCCGACCAGATTGGCGATCATGGTCAGCAGGCGGACATCGGAATCCAGCCGGTACAGCGGCCGCTCGTCCCAGACTCGGTCGATCGTCAGCGTGCCGACGACCTTGGAATCGATGCGGATCGGCACGCCGATGAACGATACGCGCGTGGTGTCCGACGCCCCCAGGGTCTCCACGTCCGTCGGACTGAAGGCAGGATGGGTCGCGATGTTTTCCGCGACCAGCGGCATGGCCGTCGCAACGATCTGATCGACCGCCTTCTGCGGCAGTCGCCCGCGATAGCGCTCGTCGCTGCCCTCGCTCCAGCCGGCCCCCACCGCTAGATCGGGGATGCCATCGTCGGAGAGGAGCGCGACGACGCCGTGGCGCATCTGCAGAAACGATTGCAGGAGATTGATCACGTTGGCGAGTGTCGTCTCCAGGCGCGTCGGCGCCGTTAATATCTTGGAAATCTCGAAAATGCCGGTCAGCGCGATCTCGTTCAGCGGCACGAGTGGCGCGGTGTGATCGGCGGGCGAACGTTCAACCAAAGGAGCAGCATGCAGCATGACGGACTCTCCGTTGCCTGTTACTTCCTCCCGGCCGCGTTCTCTGGAATTGGTATTATTCTCATTCATGTGACGTCGAGAGTCGCGCTCAACTTGTCGGCACTGCTGCAAAAAGATTCCGTCGCGCTTGCATGCTTTGTCATCCGTTTCGCGGAATTTACCGTCGGAATGGGCGTCACGCGCGAAAGCGGGATCGCCGCATTGATCTAGCGCAAATCGGCAAGCTTTCTTTGGCGATCCGCGCCGGCCGCTCGCTCACACGTGCTGCCCTCCGTTGATCGGTACTTCCGCACCTGTGACGTAGCTGGCCGCATCCGAGCACAGGAAGAAGATCACCTTGGCGACCTCGTCGGGTGTGCCGACGCGGTGCAGCGGGATGATCGGCGCCAGTTGGGCCTCGGTCTCCGGCGAGAGGATGTCGGTCTTGATCTCGCCGGGCGCAATCGCATTGACGCGGATTCCGAACGGCGCGTAGTCGTGGGCCATCTCGCGGGTGAGGCACGCGAGAGCGGCTTTCGACGTCGCATAGGCCGTGCCGGCAAATGGATGCACCCGCGAGCCCACGATCGAAGTGACGTTGACGATCGAACCGGCTGACCGCTTCAATTCCTCCACGAGGCCCTGCGCAAACAGGATCGGCGCGAGCAGGTTGACGTGGAACACGCTCATCCAGGTCTCCACCGGCGTCGTCATCGAATTCAGCCGGGAGCCGTCGGCGGCCTTCGGCGAAATCCCGGCATTGTTGACCAACGCATGCAACGGTCCGCCGTCGAGCCGCTCCTTGATCTCGGCGACCGCGAGCGACAGGGCGCGGTGGTCGCTCAGTTCGACCTGCACATGATTGTCGGTCCCGGAATCCCAGGGACACCGCTCGCCGTCGAAGGGCTGCCGGGAGCAGGTGATGATCCGCCAGCCGGCCTCGTAGAACAATTTTCCCGTCGCATGGCCGATGCCGCGCGAGGCGCCGGTCAGCACCAGCGTCTTCCGTTCGCCGGCTTGCGCGCGCGACCTGTCGCCGTGAAACGGGCACAAGGCGACATCGGGCGCGGGCGCGCCACTCGGCGCAACATCGCGATCCAGCAAATCGAGCGTCACGTCAGCTCCTCACCGCGTCCGATCGGACGCCCGACAATTACGACACGACCAACTTTGCAGGATTTGGGCCACGTCCGATCGCTGCGGTTTTCCCGGCTTGATGTCGACTCTTCGACACGATGGAAGGTTTGCAACACGCTCGCGTGTGCTTTCGGACCAGACGGGCGCGCGACGGCTTCGTGAACATTGACCGGCAGTTGAGAGCTCTTTTCCAATCGTTCCAAATGGCCCGGCTCTTGCTCTTCGGGTTTCGGGCCAGCTCACGCCTTGCTGCACATCTCTCTGCAACCCTGGTTTCACATGTCCCAGCCGAACGACCAACGACTCTTTGCTGTTATCCTCGGCACCAACGAGATCGCCTCCGCGATCGGCATCCAGCTCGTCCGCGCAGGATATTGTGTGGTGCTGTCGCACGATCCCGATCCGCCGGTGATCCGCCGCAAGATGGCCTTTCATGATGCGCTCTACACCGACACCGCGCAGCTCGAGGAATTCGTGGCGGAACGCGTGGACGACGGCGTGCAGGTCTATCAGGCACTGGGCCGGCCTCCGCGAATCCTGATCACCTGGCTCGGCCTGCTCGACCTGCTTCCGGTTCGCCATATCGACCTGCTGATCGACGCGCGTCTGCAGAAGCGCCGGATCACGCCCGACCTCAGGCGGCTCGCCCGGCTGACGATCGGGCTCGGCCCCGGCTTCTCCTCGACCTTCAATTGCGACGTTGCGGTCGAGACCCGGCCCGGCAAGATCGGGCTCGTCACCGACACGCGCTGGACCGACGCGGCCGACGGCGTCGCAAGTTCGCTGGGCGACGTCGGCGCAGAGCGCTTTGTCTACTCGCAGTTTTCGGGACGCTGGCACACGCCGATCGAGATCGGCACCCGAGTCTACCGGGATCTCGTTCTCGGCCATCTCTCCGGCGTTCCGGTGCTAGCGCCCCGCGACGGCATCCTGCGCGGCGTCGCCCGCGACGGCAGCGAGGTCCCGGCAGGCGTCAAGCTTCTGGAGGTCGACCCGCGCGGCCGCGATGCGCAGTGGACCGGAACGGACCGGCGGGGGCGCGCCATCGCAAATGCAACGACCGCCGCCATCCGGCTCCAGACCGCTCGCTCCTCGACACATTGGAATTCCGCATGATCATCTGTTCCTGCAACGTCATCAGCGATCACGACATTAGGGGAGTCGTGTCGACCGACGATGCGCTTTGCTCGGCTGCGCAGGTCTACGACTGTCTGGGCTGCGCGGTCAGATGCGGCCGATGCTCGCAATCGGTGAGGCGGATTCTCGAGGAGCGGCCGGCTCGCGACATGCGATGTTCGCGGGACCGGCGCCGTAGCGGCCCTCACCGAGTTAAGGCCGGAACGAACGGATTTGAAAGTATTGGCGTACAATGAAAAATGGCGCAGCAACCTGGAAGTGACGTCTGACTTCAATGCGTCGCACGCTACGCGCCCTGCTCGCGGGCGCAAGCCGGTGAAACGGCCTTTCAACGAGACGGATTGGAGCGACTTCACCGGCGAAGTGGCTACCCAAAGGTCAATACGTGCCGTGGTCGACGTCCGCGACGTCGCGGACCTGTACTTTCGCGCCATGACCGCGCATGGTCGGGATCTCCTTGGCTTGAATTGTCAGAACGGCGTCACGACGATGCATTCAAGAGGACCGGCTGTCACCGCGACCGGCTAGACCGCTTTCGGTCGCCGACGATCAAGCTGCAATCTCCTCCGCCCTGCGCCGCCGACCACGCAAGATCGCACGATCGATCCTGACACCCGCGACAGGATCCATGCGACGATGCACAACCTATTCGTCGATAGAGTGGGTCCCATGTGCTGCACTCGGCCATTGTCTCGCAACGGTGATGCGCCAGCACGCGCTCTGCCGATCAGGCTGCCTACATATCCTGCGTAGGGATGATTTTCGGAAACGCCACCAGCCGAGCAGCGGCTCTCGCGAAGCGAATCTCCGCACGAGAACGCAATGGAGAATTGCTATGAATGCACTCAAGATCTTGATCGCTGGCGCGCTGATATCAACGGCGACGCTATCGTCGGCCTCCGCCTCATGGTCCTTCGCCGACCAGGAGCCCGCAGCTTTTGCTGCAATGTATCCCAACCGGGATGTCCTGAACGGCGGTGCGTTGACCCCGGCAGGACGAATGGGACTCGAGCGCGCCGGTGGTGCGGCCCCCGTGTTTGACGCGGGCCAAGTTCGCGATCCTCACTGGGGTCGGCCAGCGGCCGAAGGAGCGAACATGATGTCACCTGCCAGGCACCGTTGATCGTCTCGCCCCGAACGGAGTGCGGCCACGCGATGCGGCGCACTCCGCGGCGGGGATGTGCATGCATCACGTCAAGCAACGATGAAAATGATCGTTCGATCGATGCTGCCGAGCCCGGCGCTCGCATGAACAAGGCGATGCGGCATCGAGAAATAAGTGGCAGGCGGATGAGACTTCTGCAAGCTGCGTCGTCAGCAGCCCGACGGCAGGACCGGTGGAACTCCGGGTGTCGGCGCCGCACCTGAGGCGTTAGCCGGCAGAACCGTGGCAGCGGCCCCGAGGTTCATCGTCATTCCTTCCGTACAGGCCGAGGTGTTGGGGCTCGGCGCGACGGCGTTCGGATCAATGCCCGTGCCGACATCATCGCTGATGGCGGCCGGAATCGTACCCGGTGGCGGTCCCGCCGGCACTTGCGGAATCGAGAGCGGCAAGCTTGTCGCGCTAGCTACCGCGCTACCCGGCGTAGAGCTGCAGGCGGCCGCCACCTCCGTTCCCAACGGCGCAACCGCAACAATGGTCCCGATCGAACTCCCGCTCTGTCCCTGGGCCGGGATGACCGAAGGCACGCCAGCCGGCGCCGACAGTCCAGTGCTCATGACGATCGGTGTCGCCGGCACCGGCGAGGGAGACGTCGTTGGTGGGGCGCAGACGACGACCGTGCCTGGCGTCGTCGGGTCCATCGCAAGCGGAACGGGTGCCAGCGTGGTGTCGGGCGCCCCCGGCACTGTGGTTGAGGAAAACGGACCCGGGCTGTTCAGCGGCGAGGTGACGATCGCGCCCGGTACGGTCGGCAGACTCATCGCCGTGCTGCCGGTCGTCACGACCTGGGCCCGACCGGGAGAGCACCCCAGCAGCAGGACGGCAAATGCCCCGAACGCAATGCGGATCATGTCTGCGCCCTCTGGGTCCCGTCATTCTTGCGGATAGCGACCCGAGTGCCCTCTGTCAGATTGACCGCCGGATTGAGCACGACCTGATCGCCGGGCCGTATCCCGTCACGTACTTCGATCGAGGTGCCGAAATCCCGTGCGATCGAAACCGCCTGCAAATGAACGACGCCGTTGTGCACGACTGCGAGGTGAAGGCCATTCTGATCGAACACCAGCGCATCGGCCGGAACCGACATCGACGGAGTCCTGCGCGGGATCAACAGCTCGACCGTGCAATAAATGCCGGGATTCAAGGCGCCGTCTGCATTGGGGACGTCGATCTCGGTCAGCAGCGTACGGCTGCCCGGCTGCAACGCGGTCGCGATGCGCGTGACTTTTCCCGGAAACGTCCGGCCCGGAATTTCCGGGACGCGAACCTCGGCATCGATACCCGGCGCGACGCCGAAGGCCTCGTCCTGCGGCACGAACACCTGGGTCCTGATGACGTTTGAATGCATCAGCGTGAACATGAAGGTCGAGCCGGCCTGAACGAGGCTGCCATTGTCGACGTTACGCTGAGTGATCACGCCGTCGAACGGGGCGACCACGCGTTGATAGGCCTTCTCCTGCTGAAGAACGCGGATCTGCGCCTCCTGGGCCGTGATGTTCGACTGGGCAACGCTCACGGCGGCCTGTTGCGCGCGCAGGGTGAGCCGATCGTTGTCGCCCTGCTGGGCAGTCAGCCAGCCCTGCTTGACGAGGTTGCTGTCCCGCGAATTGGTGGTCTCGGCAAGCTCCCGGCTCGCCTCGGCCTGCTGCAACGCGGCCTGGTTCTGTGCCAGCGTCGCCTGCGCCTGCGCGATCTGCTGGTCGAGCTCGGGCGCGGTAATCTCGGCGAGAAGGTCGCCCTTCTTCACGCGATCCCCGATATCGACGTAGCGCTTCTCGATGTAGCCGCTGGCCCGAGCGAAGATGTTCGCTGCCTCGAATGCCGTCGTCGTCGCCGGCAGAGTGACTTTGATGAGGTCGCCGCCGGCGCGAACGGTCGCCACCCGAACCTCGGGAACGGCGGTCCTGCTCTGCTCGACCGACGCTGCCAGATCGCGCGCGGCCTGATAGTGCCGCCAGCCGCCGACGCCGAGACCGCCCGCCAGGAGCACAAGCACGGCGCCGCCGAGCCAGGCGCTGCCGGAGCGGCGTCGCGGCTGCACCTCCTTGCCCGGCATATCCACGATGCGGCAGGTGTCCGCGTCAGGCCGCTCGTTCGTGCCGTCGCTGTTGATCCGCGCGCGAACATCGCTCATTCCGGTTGCTCCTCGAATACGCCGTGGTGTGGCTTGCCGTCATTGCCCTTGCGCAGCCAGGCGAAGAGGTAGGGCACGATCAGCAATGTGGTCGGCGTCGCGAACAGCAGCCCGCCGATGACGGCACGCGCGAGCGCCGCGTTCTGCTCCTCGCCCGGGCCTCCGATCGCCATTGGGATCATGCCGACGATCATAGCGGCGGCCGTCATCAGCACGGGACGCATTCGGGTGCGGCCCGCACTCAATGCGGCCTCGAACGCGGAGTGCCCGTTCAACTGCGCGTCGCGCGCAAAGGTCACGAGCAGGATCGAATTTGCCGACGCAACCCCGACCGCCATGATCGCGCCCATCAGCGAAGGCACGTTCAGGGTCGTTCCCGTGATGAACAGCATCGTCACGATGCCGCAAAGGGTCGCTGGCAGCGCCAAGATGACGACAAATGGGTCGCCGAAGTTCTGGTAGTTCACGACCATCAGCAGATAGACAAGGATGGCGGCAAACAGCAGCCCGATCCCGAGGTCGCGGAACGATTGACGCATGCTCTGAATCTGTCCGAGGACCTGGATCGAGCTTCCCGGCTGGAGCTGCTTCTGAAGCGTCGACGTGACCTTGTCGATATCGGCCGAGACGCTGCCGAGATCGCGCCCTTGCACGCTCGCATAGACGTCGAACACCGGTTGGACGTTGGCCTGGTTCAAATTGGTCGGCACGGTCCCCCGTTTGAAGGTCGCGACGTTGCTGAGCAGGCCCGGGACCGTCTGCCCGCTTGCAGCCATCGAAGCCGACACCGGCGTGTTCTCCAGCGCGTTGAGTGAGTTGGCCCTGTACTCCGGCGTCTGAACGGCCAGATAATACGGGATGCCCGACGCCGGGTCGGTCCAGAAATTCGGCGAGACCTGAGCGGACGAACTGAGGCTGACATTGATGTTGGTCGCCACCGTGCTGGCATTGAGTCCCAGCTGCGCTGCCCTTGTGCGGTCGATATCGGCGTAGAATGCGGGAGCGTCGACCTCCTGCTGAAGATGTGCATCGACGATTCCAGGAATTGCCGCCAGGCTCTTCTGCAGCTCCTTCGCCACCGACAGATTGTTGGCGCCGTAACCGACGGTACGGACGTCGATCTGCGCCGGCAGGCCAAAATTAAGGATCTGGGTGACGATATCCGCAGACTGGAAATAGAAGACGTCTTCCGGGAATGCGGCCGGCAGAACCTGGCGCAGCTTTTTGACGTAGTCCGCGGTTGGCCTGTGGCCTTCCTTGAGCGATACGAGGATCGTGCCGTCGTTCACCCCGATCGTCGAGCCGTCGGTGAACGCCAGATTGTACGGACGCGCCGGCAGTCCGATATTGTCGACGATCAGCCCGCGATCGCGATCCGGAATGACTTCGCGGATCTTGTCCTCGACCGCCTGGAAGATCGCCTCGGTGCGCTCGATGCGGGTCCCGGCGGGCGCACGAACATGCAGCTGGATCTGGCCGCCGTCGACCAGGGGGTAGAAGTCCCTGCCCACGTAGACAAACATCACGGCTCCGAGCGCCAGCACCAGGGCGGCGACGACCGGCACGATGCTCCGACGCCGGAGCACCGTCGTCAGGAGCGCAGAATAGCCGTCGCGCACGCGCTCGAAGCCGCGCTCGAACGCCGCCGAAGCGCGCGACAACATGCCGGACGGGCTTTCGCCCAAGCCGTGACGGCGCTCGCTCTTCAGCAGCAGACCGATCGTGATCGGAGTGAGCGTCCGCGACAGGGCGTACGAGGCCAGCATGGCAAACACCACCGCGAGGCCGAGCGGCGTGAAGAGGTACTTGGCCGGTCCTTCGAGGAATACGACGGAGGTGAACACACAACTGATGGCGAGCGTCGAGACCAGCGTCGGAACGGCGATCTCGGCCGCGCCGTGCAGGGTCGCCTCCGACAGCGGCATCCCCTCCTCGGTCCAGAGCCGATGCGTATTCTCGATCGTCACCGTCGAATCGTCGACCAGGATGCCCACCGCAAGCGCCAGCCCGCCCAGCGTCATCGTGTTGAGGGTCTCGCCCAGGAAATGCAGGACGACGAGCGAGGACAACATCGCAAGCGGGATCGAGATCAGGACCACGAGCGTCGACCGCCACGATCCCAGAAACACCAGGATCATCAGCGCCGTGAGGCCCGCCGCGATCGCGCCTTCGCGCAGCACGCCGTTGACCGAATGCGTTACGAAGACCGACTGATCGAACAACTCGGTGATCTTCAGCCCGGCTGGCGCCGACGCTCGAATCGACTTCAGGGCCTGCTTGACCCCATTGACCACGGCAAGCGTCGAAGCGTTGCCGTTCTTGATCACGCTGAGCAGAACCGAGCGGTGACCGTCTTCGCGCACGATATTCTGCTGGACCTGAGATCCGTCCCGAACCTGGGCGACGTCCTTCAACAGGATGGTCGCGCCGTTCGCAAACTTGACCGGGATCATGTTGAGATCCTTGACCGAGGCTGGCGTCGCATTGGTTCGCACGGTGTACTGGGTGTCGCCGATCTTCGCCGTTCCGGTCGGCAGCGTCAGGTTCTGGGTATTCACCGCATTGACGATGTCGAGCGGCGTCAATCCGCGCGCCAACAATTTGTTCGGATCGATGTCGACCATGATCTGGCGATACTTGCCGCCCGCAGGCGTCGGCAGTGTCACGCCCGGAACGGGAGCCAGTTGCTGCCGGATCCGATAGATGCCAAAGTCGTACAACTGTTGCTCGTTCAACTTGTCGGACTCGAGGCTGAGCTGCAGGACCGGCACACTCGACGCGTTGAACTGCACGATGACGGGCGGCTGAATGCCCGGCGGCATCAGGGCACGGATCGCGTTCGTCGCCGACACGATCTGTGAGATCGCGAGATCGAGATTGACGTCCGGCTGGAAATAGATCTTCTGAACCGACAGGCCATTGAGCGTCTGCGCCTCGATGTTCTTGATCCCGCTGACATTGGCGCTGATCGAATATTGGCTGTACGTGCTGACGCGCTGTTCCATCTCGGGCGTCGAGAGGCCGGTATAGCTCCAGATGACCGTGACGACGGGGATGCGAATCTCCGGAAAGATATCCGTCGGCATCGACCAGACCGCGATGCCGCCGAGAAACAGGACCAGCGCCGCAAGCACATAGAACGTGTGCGGAAAGCGGAGCGCAAAGCGGACAATTCCCATGATGACGACTGCCTGGAGCAGGTTGCGCGAGATCTCTGGGCCAAGTGGCGATCGATGCGCTGCGCTGCAAATGAAAACGAGTTCAGATATCCCGACGTCAGTGCGGACGAACAGCCGCTCGATTCATCGCGGTGTCTTGGCCGTTCAGGGCGCGACAAGCAGCTCGGGCCGCGAACGCAGGACCCGGCCGGTACGGTTGCCCGGCGTCAGGGACCGCGATGCACTCCGCTCTCGTCCGCGAGCGAGCGCGGGATCCTGCGTGGCACGGATCGCGGCCTGCTTCACCTTCGCAAACGCGCGGATCTCGATCTGGCGGACGCGTTCGCTGGAGATCGAAAGCTCGCGCGCGAGTTGATCGAGAGTCGGGGGACACTCCGCCAATCGCCTTGCCTCGAGCACCCTCCGCTCGCGCCTCGTGAGGCCATTCAGCGCAATGCGCAGGGCGTCGGTCCGACGTTCCATCTGATCCTGATCGACGAGGATGGTCTCGGCGTCGCTCGCCTCGTCGACCAGCAGGGCCTCCCACTCAGTACCTTGCTCGTCCCCACCAACCCGCGCGTTCAGCGACAGGTCGCCATGCAGGCGTCTATCCATTTCGATCACCTCACGCGCCGAAACTTCAAGGTTGCTCGCGATTGCCTCGGCCACATCAGGCGTAAGCCTCTCCATCCCGCCCCTGTTGGCTTTTCTCATTTCGCCGCGAAGCCGGAAAAACAGCTTCTTCTGGGCAGAAGTCGTTCCGATCTTGACCAGCGACCAGGAGCGCAGGAGATATTCGTGAATGGCGGCCTTGATCCACCATGTCGCATAGGTGGAAAATCGCGAGTTTCTGTCCGGCTCGAACCGGGACGCGGCGATCACCAGCCCGAGATTGGCCTCGGCCATGAGATCGGCGAACGGCATGCCGTATCCCTTGTAGCTTCGCGCGACCTTTGCTGCGAGCCGGAAGTGGCTGGTCACGAGCGCGTTCGCGGCCTCGCCGTCCCTCCTCTCCTGCCAGCGACGCGCGAGCTCCTGCTCCTGCTCGCGTTCGAGCAGGTCGTACCGGCCAATGATCGCGGAATATGGATTGAACACACCGGCCGTCGTCTGCCGGCCCGACACGTGCATATTGATCTTGCTCGAACTCGCGTGGCGCGTTGACATGCTGTGCTCCTAATTTCTGACCGTCGAACGGACAGTAAGAGGCCTCCGAATGCCGGCACCAGTAAATTGGACTTAACAAGCCTGAATTTGCTTTCAGAGATCGAGGCACGATTTCCGTTTCGCACGCATCCCGGTTGGCTCGGCAGTCACATCGACGCGAGGCTGGCGTGAAGCACGCGACCGGTTTCAGATGCGGTGGCTTCTCGTGGCGCCTCCCGCTTCTCTGCGAATATCTCCACCCGTCCGCCGGGTGCCGGGCAGATGGTCAGGCAGAAGCCGTGCAGCTTGACGATGGCAGCAACGAGGCTCAGTCCCAGTCCCACTCCCGGCGTGTTGCGCATCTTGTCGGAGCGATAGAATCGACGCAGCACGGCCTCTCGCTCCCACTCGCCGATGCCGGGTCCGGTGTCGCTCACGCGCACGAGCACGGCCCTGTCGTCCGACACCAGCTCGAGCGTCACCGTTCCGCCCGCGGGAGTGAACTTGACGGCATTGTCCACGAGATTGGCAATCGCTTCGAACAGCAGGTCCCGATCGCCTCGCACCTGCACTTTGCGGTCGATCTCGACGTCGATCTCGATATCCTTGTCTTCGGCGATAGGTTCGTAGACGTCGCATACTTGTCTCAGTATCTCGTCGAGCGCGACGTCGCCGAAACCGGCCTTACGGCTGCTGCTCTCGATTTCGGCCAGGCGCAGCAGCGCAGTCACGATTGCGAGCGATTGGTCGATTCCGACCATCGCCTTGTCCACGATGTCCTGAAGATCCTCCAACGTGGCGGCGTGCGTGCGCCCGCGCTCCAGCGCCAGGCGGACCCTCGTGAGCGGCGTCCTGAGATCGTGAGCGATATCGTTGCCGACGCCGGCCAGAGCGTTGATCGTGGTCTCCATCTCGTCGAGCATGCCGTTGACGATAGTGGCCAGCCGCGCGAACGGATCGTCCGCATTGCTCTTTGGCAGCCGCTCGCGGAGATCGCCGGCCACGATACGCTGAACCGTCTCGTTCACCTGCTCTACACGTCTCTGGGCGCGGACGCTCAGCCAGGCCCCGGCCAGCAGGCAGAGGCAGAACGCCGGCAGCAGCCCCAGCACCAGCGCCTGCCCGACGACGCTCGATATCTCGCCCGTCTCGTCGACGTTCCTCCCAAGCACGAGGATATGGCCATTGCTCAGCCGCCTGGCGCCGGCCTTGACAACGGCATCGCGAACCGCCGACGACCCGACCTGGGCGAGCCGGACGCTCCGGACCCGCCCGCCGAGATCGAGATGCGGCGGCAATCGTTCGATGTTGCCGGCGAGCCGGGTCCCCGCCGCATCGAACAGGCCTGCATATTGCACGCCCCTGGAGTCCTGCTTGAGATGATCGTAAATCGCGTCATTCAGGCGACCGGGCGGCAGCTCGGCCATGAAGTTGAGCTGGGTTGCGATCATCCGGTCGGATCGCACGACAAGGTAGTCGTCGATCTTCCAGTAGATGAAGGCGAACAGCCCCGCGACGAACAGCGCCAGTGCGGCCGCCGCCGCGGCGGCCCAGAGGAACGTATTCGAACGAATGAACTCAACCTGTCGCATTGATCCGCCGACCTGTCAGCGAACCCGCAGGACGAATCCCGAGCCGCGAACGTTGTGGATGAGTTGCGTCTCACCGGGGCCGTCGACCTTATGGCGGAGACGGCCCATATGCACGTCGATGAGATTGGTCGTCGCCGGGACGAACTTGTAGTTCCAGACCTCCTCGAGCAGCATCGCGCGCGTCAGCAGCTGATCGCTCCGGCGCATCATGTATTCGAGCAGGCGGAATTCGCGCGGCAGCAGATCGATCTCGCGCTCGCCGCGCCGCGCCGTGCGCTCGATGAGGTCGAGTTCGAGCGGCCCAGCATGCAGCGTGGTCTCTCGACTGTCGGTCGGACGGCGCAACAGCGCCTCCACCCGCGCGACGAGCTCGATCAGTGCGAACGGCTTGGTGAGATAATCGTCTCCGCCGGCGCGCAATCCGCGCACCCTTTCATCGACTGCGCCGAGCGCGCTCAGCACCAGCACTGGCGTTCTGACCTGGTCCTTGCGCAAGGCCTCGATCACGGTGAGTCCGTCCATTCCAGGCAGCATGCGGTCGACGATCAGAGCGTCGGGAGACGATTCGCGCGCACAGTCGAGTCCCCCGATGCCGTCGGGCGCCCACCGCACTTCGAAGCCGCGCTCCGTAAGCTCGGACACGATCACGTCGGCGGTCTCGGCGTCGTCCTCGATCAGGAGAATTTGCGTCATTGTATTGGCCCAACGCGCTGCGAGACGTTGACGCTTGTGGCGAAGCATGGGTTCGCTGGTGCGCGCCGACATGTTCAATGCCTTCCCGGCCGGAACACGCGGAGCAGCACCGTCATGCGATGCGCCACAGGCTCGTAATCCAGATAATCCCCCGCGAGATCGAACTCCATTAAATAGCGTGTCAGGGAATCCGGACGCCACGCCGCCGGCAAGGTCGCGCGGGCGATCGAACGTGCCGTCGCAATCATCATCTCTCATCTCCATGCAGCACCACACCCGGATATATGTGCTTCGTGAGCCCGGCGTTACGCGCCGGCATCGCGAACATTGCCAATTTGCACGATCGTGCTTGTCGGCAAGGCCGCGATCACGGGCCGTTGAAGGCGAGTGAGCCATTTGTGCGTTTCGTTCGCGCCGGACCGTCCGCACCTCATATGCAGGCCGGCCTGGACTGCCTGCTGTTACATAAGGAGAATCCCAATGACCACTCTCAAGCTGTTGTCGACCGGACTGATCGCGGTCGCGATGCTCGGCGGACCTGTCGCGGCGCATACGAGCCATGCCGTCGCGCGATCGTCCGCCATGCAAGCCAATTCGGTCGCATCGGAGGGGCTCGTCTACCAGGGCGGCCGCGTCTGCGTTCCCGCGCCGCGGGTCGGCGCGTTCGCGACGGCACCGTGGACCGGCGACAACGTTCCCTGTGAGCCGGGCACCGCCGGTCTTCAGTTCTGATGACGACGCGGTCGGCCGGGCACCTCGCCCGCCCGCAGCCGTTCAACGATGCAGGCGGGCCGGTCTCGGGCCCGCCTGTCGCCATGAGGAACACGCCTGCCTTTGTCCGGATCATTTGCTGATGCGCCGCCCTCCGCGCCTGACATCGAATTCAGTGGGATTGTCGCGCGGGCTCTCCAACTCTCCTCACGATGGCGCTTGCCGACGGCACAACGCTGCAGCGATGGCAATCGGCCGGCCGGCATACGGACACGAAAGGAGTCTCCCATGAAAGCGGTATTGACGATCCTGGCAACGGTGGCGCTTGCCTCAGCGCTGACGGTTGGAACGGCTGAGGCACATGGCGGTGGCGGCGGCCACGGCGGGTTTGGTGGTGGCGGCTTCGGCGGCGGACACGCGGGCTTTGGCGGCGGCGCGCATTTCGGCGGCATGGGACATGCCGGCAGATTTGGCGACGGAGCCCGGTTCGGTGGCGAGCGCCTTGGCTTCGGCGGCCACGCCGGTGGCCTGCGCCAGCACGCGTTTCGTCGCTATGGCGGCGTCGGGACCGGATATGGTTTCTATGGCGTCTATCCGGATTGCTATGACTGGTATGAGCTACATCCGGCCCAACCGCGCCCCCTGAGCTGCGGGTAGGCCGCGTGCATAGTGTCGATCGGCCTGGACACAAAGAGGCGCAGTGCCAGCCGATCGCACATGCTGTCGATGTTCCGCCCTCGCTCCAGGCGATCTCTCCGCCCTCTTAAGCCAAAGGGCGTTGCGAGGCCATGGGTGGAGCCCGCATGAGAAGGCTCCGCCGGTGCGGGCCAGCTTGTCGAACACCACAGCCCTGCGAGCCAGATCTTGTCGGTTGCGTCGGGTCAAAGCGAGATCGGCTGTCCACGACGCCCAGTGCGGAACCTCGTCCTCGTGCGTTTTCACCGCGGCACGTGCATTCCGGAAATACCGGCGCTCCCGCAGCTTTCTATCTTCCTGCGAAGATCGGTTTCAGTCGGAGAACGCAGATGCGCGCACAACTCCATCCGGAACCCAGCGCCTCCTCGCACTTGGCCCTGCGCACCGTTGCAGTCGCCGTCCTCCTTGCATCCCTGATGATCGAGACTGCATGGCCGACGTCCTCCGGACAAGCGTAGCTGCGCCGGCCCCGGACCGAGTGCACCAATCAACACCGATCCGGCCGGTACGGCGAAGCCAGGCTTCGAAAAGGAAACATATCAGTGAAACGATTTGCCATCGCCGCGCTTGCCACCCTCGTCGTCGCTTCGCTGGCAGGCGGCGCCATCCTCTATCTCAAGCGATTGTCTCCGGCCGAGGCTGCAATGCCGGTGCCCGAGGCCGCCGTGCCGGTCGTCGCGAGTGCCGTAAGTGGAAAGGATGTTCCGATCTATCTGCACGGCATCGGCACGGTAGCCGCCTACAACACTGACGTTGTGCGCAGCCAGATCCAGGGCCAGCTGATCAGGATCACGTTCAAGGAAGGGCAGACCGTCAAGGCCGGCGATCTGCTGGCGGAGATCGATCCCCGTCCCTATCAGGCACAGATCGAGCAGTTCACGGCCAACCGCGCGCGCGATCAGGCCCAGCTCACAAATGCCGAAGCCAATCTGTCGCGGGACACCCAGCTTGGGGACAAGGGCTATGCGACGCCGCAACTGGTCGACACGCAGAAGGCGCAGGTCGCGCAACTGCAAGCAGCCGTCCAGGCGGACCAGGCCCAGATCGATCAGGCCAATGTCCAGCTCAGCTATACCCGGCTGACCTCGGCCATTTCCGGCATCACCGGTGTCCGGCAAGTCGACATCGGCAACGTGATTCATCCGACCGATCCGAACGGCCTCGTCGTGGTCACCCAGATCGAGCCGATCTCGCTGCTGTTCACGTTGCCGCAGGCTGATCTGACCGCCATCCAGGACCGGATGGCGAAAGGGCCGATGAAAGTCATCGCCTACAGCCAGGACAACGGGATGAAGCTGGATGAAGGCGACCTGCTGCTCGTCGACAACGAGATCGCGGGTACCACGGGCACTATTCAGCTCAAGGCCACATTTCCCAATCATCAGCACCGGTTGTGGCCGGGACAGCTGGTGAATGCGCGTCTTCTGCTGGAGACGCGCAAGGACGCCATCAGCATCGCCGGCTCGGCCGTGCAGCAGGGCCAGAGCGGCACGTATGTCTATGTCGTGAAGCCGGACCAGACTGCTGAATTGCGGACCATTCACGTCGCCCAGATCACCGACGGGCAGGCGCTTGTCGATCAAGGCCTCAAACCGGGTGAGGTCGTCGTGATAGACGGCCAGTACCGTCTCAAGGAGGGCAGCCGCGTCAAGCAACTGCATGGCAAGGCCGCGCAGGAAGCCGACCTGCAAAGCGCGGTGCAGGACGCCATCCCATGAACCTCTCCGCACCCTTCATCCTGCGCCCGATCGCGACCGCTCTGCTCATGGCAGGGCTGCTGCTGTGCGGGCTTGCGACCTATCCGCTGCTGCCGGTCGGAGCGCTGCCGAACGTCAATTACCCGACCATCCAGATCTCAGCTCAATTGCCCGGAGCCGATCCGCAGACCGTCGCGTCCTCGATAGCCACGCCGCTGGAACAGCAGTTGAGCCAGATTCCCGGCATCACCCAGCTCACCTCCTCCAGCGCGCTCGGCGTAGCGCAACTCACGGTGCAGTTCGAGTTGTCGCGCACCGTCGACAGCGCGGCCACCGACGTGCTCGCGGCGATCAATGCCGCAAGCCCCTTTCTTCCGCCGAACATCCCCTACCCGCCGACGATCAGGAAAGTGAATCCAGCTGAGACGCCGATCATGCTGATCGCACTGTCTTCGGACTCGCTGCCGCTGACGACGGTCGATGCCTACGCCGAAAACATACTGCTGCCGAAGATTTCGCAGATTCCGGGCGTGGGTCTCGTCGGAATCGGTGGGCAGCAAAAGCCTGCCATCCGCATCCGGGTCAACCCGCAGGCGCTGGCCGCACGCGGCATCAGCCTAGAGGACGTCCGCAGCGTGATCTCTGCGGCCAATGTTGATCAGCCCAAGGGCACGCTCAACAGCCCGCGTGTCACCTACACGCTCAACACCAACGACCAGCTGCTCAAGCCGTCGGCCTATGAAGATCTCGTCATCGCTTACCGCAATGGCTCGCCGGTGCGCATTCGCGATATCGGCTATGCCATCGACGCGCCCGAAAACGACCTATTGGCGGGCTGGTATGACAGGCAGCCCGCGATCATCCTGGCGGTGCAGCGGGTGCCCGGCGCCAATGTCATCGAGACCGTTGACCGCATCAAAGCATTGCTGCCGACGCTGCAGGCTTCCGTGCCGCCGGCAGTCAAGGTGGCAATCGCCGCCGACCGCACCCAAACCATCCGCGCTTCCGTCGCGGACGTCCGGTTCACGCTGATGCTGACGGTAGCGCTGGTGGTGATGGTGATCTTCGTTCTCTTGCGCAACTTCTGGGCCACGATCATTCCAGCGGTCACCGTCCCATTGTCGCTAGTCGGCACATTCGCAGTGCTCTATGCGCTCGGCTACAGCCTCGATAACCTGTCTTTGATGGCGCTTTCGATCGCGGTCGGGTTCGTGGTCGACGACGCCGTGGTGGTGATCGAGAATATCGTGCGTCACCTCGAGGAGGGCATGACGCCGATGCAAGCAGCGCTGAAGGGCTCGGAGGAGATCGGCTTCACCATCGTTTCCATCACGCTGTCTCTGATCGCGGTATTCATTCCGCTGTTCCTGATGGGCGGTTACGTCGGAAAACTATTCCAGGAGTTTGCCATCACCATCACGGCCTCGCTGCTGCTGTCGCTGGTGATATCACTGACATTGACCCCGATGATGTGCGCGCGCCTGCTCAAGGACGAATCGCGCAAGAAGCACAACCGGATCTATCTCGCGTTCGAACGCGGCTTCGACGCCCTGCTCGCGCTGTATGCACGTGGCCTGCGGATCGTGCTGCGTCACCGCTCCGCCACGCTGATGGTGATGCTCGGCACCATCGCACTGACCGGCTACCTCTACGTGATCATCCCGAAGGGATTTTTCCCGCAGCAGGACACCGGCCAGATCGTGGGCATCACCGAGGCCTCGCAGGACATCTCGTTCCCGGCGATGTCCGAGCGCCAGCAAGCGCTGGTCAATGTGCTGCTGCAGGATGCAGCGATCCAGTCCGTAGCGAGCTATATCGGCCCGGGTGGCCCAACGGCGACCCTCAACCAGGGGCGTGTCTTCGTCATCCTGAAACCCAAACCGGAACGAAAGGCGAGCGCGGACGAGATCATCAATCGGCTCAAGCCGAAGCTCGCCCGTATCCAGGGCATCACCCTCTACATGCAGGCGGCGCAGGACATCACCATCGGCGCGAGGCTGTCGAAGACACAGTATCAATTCACGCTGACGGACGCCGATTCCAACGAGCTGACTCACTGGGCAAACATCTTCCTGGAACGGATCCGCAAGATCGACGGCGTCACCGATGTTGCCAGCGACCAGGCCAATGCCGGCCCGAAACTGGACGTCACAGTCGATCGCGAGGTCGCTTCGAGCTTCGGCGTCCTGCCCTCGACGATCGACAACACGCTCGACGACGCCTACGGCCAGCGCATCGTCTCCACCATGTTCACCTCGTTGAACCAGTATCACGTGATTCTGGAGGTCGATCCGCGCTTCCAGTACGGCCCGGACGCACTGAAGGACATCTACGTGAATTCATCGAGCGGCAAGCAGGTCCCCTTGAGTGACCTCGTCCACACTGCGATCAGGCCGGCGCCGATTCTGATCAACCACCAGAGCATGTTTCCGTCCGTTACGATCTCGTTCAATCTCAGGCCCCGCGTGGCCCTGGGCGATGCGGTAGCCGCGATCCAGAAGATGGAAAAGGACACCGGCAAGCCGGCGTCGCTCGCGACCTCGTTCCAGGGCAACGCGCAGGCCTTCCAATCTTCGCTGAAGGGGACGCCGCTCTTGATCGGCTCGCACTGGTCGTGATCTACATCATCCTCGGCGTGCTCTATGAGAGCCTGATCCACCCCATCACGATTCTGTCGACCCTGCCGTCGGCCGGCATCGGCGCGCTATTGCTTCTGATGGCCGCGCATATGGACCTCAGCGTGATCGCCATCATCGGCATCATCCTCCTGATTGGCATCGTCAAGAAGAACGGCATCATGCTGGTGGATTTCGCGCTCGAAGTGCAACGACAACGTGGCCTGAGCCCTGCGGATGCAATCTACCAGGCCTGCACGCTGCGCTTCCGGCCGATCCTCATGACGACGATGGCTGCCCTGCTCGGCGGCGTACCGTTGATGATCGGCACCGGCGCCGGATCGGAGCTGCGCCAGCCACTCGGCTATACCATCGTCGGCGGCCTCATGCTGTCGCAGGTCCTGACGCTCTACACGACGCCCGTGGTCTATCTCTATCTCGACCAGCTCGGCGCGTGGTTCTCAAGAGCAAAGTCCCCAGCGCCGGGGCGTCCCCCTCAGCCATCGGCCGAACACGACCCGCGGTTGAATCATGAGTCTGCTTGACAAGGTGGCGCGTCGCGGAAAAGGTCGTAGTTCCCGACAAAGGCGTCCCATTCGACGCCCGTGCGGTCACCGAGCGTGGCCTTGGCGACGCCGGCGATGATCGCAACCTCGCTTTGCAAATGCTCGGAGGCCGGTTTGTTGCGGCCGCCCGAAGCGTGCATCATTGACATCGAATCTTCCACTGTAATCGACTCCGGGCCGCCAGCTGGGATATCGATCTCGGTGCGGCCAAGGCAAGGCAGGATCAATACGTTCTTGCCGTGGATGAGGTGGCTGCGGTTCAATTTGGTCGAGAATCCTCCAGCAGCACGGTGCCCTTGCCGACGCCGATCGATTGCGGCAGGCCGACACTCGTCCTCAACCGTTGAAGGCCGCCTGCGCCTCCGGCAGATCCCAGATCTTGCCGATCGCAGCCGAGCCGGCCGCCGCGATCGCGGCCTCGTCGCCGTGAACATAATGGCCCGCGTCGATCAGCACGCGCCCGTCGACGATGACCTGATCGATGTTGGCGCGGTTGGCGAGCGCGACCAGCGCGCGCCTTGGATCATAGAGCGGCTGCAGATGGGGATGAGTGAGGTCGACAATGGTGAGATCGGCGGTCGCGCCGGGCGCGATCGTGCCAAGGTCCGGTCGGTTGATGACGGCGGCCGCGGTCGCCGTGACCGACTCGATCAATTCGGGGGAGTTCGCCACTTCGGGCCGCTGCGACACGATCTTGGAGATCAGCGAGGCGGCGTTAAGCTCGCCGAGCAAATCCATGTTGTAGCCGTCGGTACCGACGACGGTGCACACGCCATGCTCGGCAAAGCGGCTGAACGCGGCCGTGACGCCGGCACGCGCAAAGACGCGCGGGCAGTTCAGCACGGTGGCGCCGCGCGCCGCCATCAATTTCAGATCGTCGTCGGTCGAGGCGATGCAGTGCGCCGCTAGCAAATCCGGAGCCAGGAGACCAAGCCAGTCGAGATATTGCGCCGGCGTGCGGTCGCCGTAGCGCTTGCCGATGGTCTCGACCTCGGCGCGGCTCTGCGCCAGATGCGTCGTGACGGGAACGCCAAGCTCGCGCGCCCGTGCGGCGCAGGCGCGCAGCAGATCCGGGCCACAGGTGTCGGTAGCATGCGGACTCATGGCGAGGCCGATGCGGCCGTTGCCCCGGCCGTTCCAGCGCTGATAGAGCGTGTCCCAGGTCGCCATATCGGCCGCGCCGTCGTCGCCGGCATAGCGGACCAAGCCGTCCGCGCCGGCCTTGGCGTCGGAGGTGGAGAACAGATAGGGCGCCCCGTAGAAACGGATGCCCATCTCCTCCGCCGCGTCGAACATTTCCGGAATCGTGTTGCGGAAAGGCTCCATCACCGTGGTAGCGCCCCCCTTCAGGAGCTGGAGGATGCCAAGCCGCGCCACCGCAAGCCGCTCCTCCTTCGTCAACAGGTCAGCGCCGCGCTTGGTGAGCGGCAAGAGCACCGTGTACACAATGCTCTGATTGTTGCGGCGGCCGTTGCCGTCCTCGGTGTGGCTGCGCGCTACCGCCTCGCTGAAGCAGTGATTGTGCAGGTTCAACAGGCCCGGCAACACGAAGCGGCCGGGCTTGTCATAAACCTGCTCCGCGGCGGGTCGGTCGCGCGTAACCGCAGCGATCTTCCTGTCCTCGATCAACACCCAATGGTCGCGCAGGACATCCTGCGCGCCGTCCTTGCGTGACAGCACATAGCTGCCGAAGATCGCGATCGTGCTCATGCGGGGCGTACGTTCCAGAAGACGGCGGTGCCGTCGAGAATGCCGGTGATGCTCTTGCGATAGGCGGTCGGCTGCTTGTACTGGCCGATCGGAATATACGGAATCTCCTCGAAGGCCAGCGCCTGGATCTCGCGGCAGATACGCTGCTGCTCGGCGAGGTCGGAGGCCGCCAGCCATTGGCTGCGCAGCGCGCCCATCTTGTCGCTCTTGTACCAGCCGGCCACCTTGCCCTCGCCGCGCAGATTGGTATTGCCTGCCGGATTGAGCCAGTCGATGCCCTGCCAGTTGGCGACCGCCGCGCTCCAGCCGCCCTGCCCGATCGGATCCTTCTTGAGCTGCCGTTGCAGTACCACGGCGAAATCGAGGCCGGCATATTCGACGTTCATGCCGGCCTTTCGCAAGCTGTCGACCGCGATCTCGCCGAGCGGCTTTTGCGCCAGCGAATTGGTCGGGACGAGCAGCACGATCTTCTCGCCCTTGTAGCCGGCGGCCGCCAGGTCCGCCCTGACCTTGGCGTAGTCGCGCAGCCCGCGGAAGACATCGAGCCCGACGTCACTCGCCATCGGCGTATCCGGCGCGAAGAAACCGATCGGCGAATACTGATGGGCGGGATCGCTGCCCGCGACAGCCGTCATGAAGTTCGACTGATCGATCGCGCCCAAGAGCGCGCGGCGGACGGCGGGATTGTCGAACGGCGGCTGCAGATGATTGAGGCGCAGCATGCAAGTGTAGCCTCTGGGATCGAGGATCCGCGTCTCGATATCCTCGGCCGCGCGCAACACCGGCAACAGATCATGCGGCGTGGTTTCCTGCCAGTCCTGCTCGCCGGTCTGCAGCGCGGCGACGCCGGTGCCGGCGTCGGGCGTGGTCGTCCACACCACGCGGTCGTAGTGAACGATCTTGGGACCCGCGGTCCAGTCCGGCTTGCCGTCGCTGCGCGGCTGATAGCGGTCGAACTTCGCATAGGCGTTGCGCGCGCCCTGCACGCGCTCGTCGGCGAGGTAGCGGAACGGACCGCTGCCGATCACTTCGGTCAATGGCTTGAACGGATCCTGGCTCGCCAGCCGCTCCGGCATCATGAAGCAGGCGTTGATGGCGGCCTTGCCGAGTGCCTGCGGCAGGAGCGGAAACGGCCGCTTGAGGCGGAAGCGGATGGTGCGGTCGTCCGCCGCCGAGAGCTCGTCGGTCGCCTCCATGAGCTCGCCGCCAAAGCCGTCGCGCACCGCCCAGCGGCGGATGCTCGCGACGCAATCGCGCGCCAGCACCTTTTCGCCGTCGTGCCAGAACAACCCATCGCGCAGGGTGAGATCCCATTGGCGGCCGTCGCCGGAGACGACATGGCCGGACAGCATTTGCGGCGAAACTTCGAGCGATGAGCCCATGCCATAGAGCGTGTCGTAGACCATGAAACCATGGTTTCGAGACACCTGTGCGGTGGAGTAGATCGGATCGACGAAGGCGAGATCGATCACCGGAATGAAGCGCAGCGTGGTCTGCGCTTCAGCGCGCACAATCCCCGGCAGCGACAGCGCCGGCACGGCGGCCGCGGCCTTGAGCAGCGAACGACGGGACAAGGGCATCGAAACAAGACTCCTAGGACGCGAAGCGGGCGAGGCGGCCGATCGGCGCGCCCAGCACCTCGTCGTCACGCATGACGGTGTGGCCGCGCACGATGGTGGCGAGCGGCCAGCCGGTGATCGGCTTGCCGGCGAACGGCGTCCAGCCGCAGGGCGAAACGATCCAGGACTCTTCGATGGTGCGCTTTGCCTTCATGTCGACCAGCGTGAAGTCGGCGTCATAGCCGGCCGCGAGCCGCCCCTTGCCGACGAGGCCGTAGACCCGGGCAGGACCGGCCGCCATGAGATCGACGAGCCGTGACAGAGACAGCCGTCCGGCATTGACGTGGTCGAGCATCACGGGAACCAGCGTCTGCACGCCGGTCAGCCCAGCCGGGCAATCCGGCCACGGCAGTTCCTTAGCGGCACGCGAATGCGGCGCATGATCGCTGCCGATCGTGTCGACGACGCCGTCGCGCAGCGCGGCCCAGCTCGCCTCGCGATGCCGCTCGCCCCGGATCGGCGGGTTCATCACGCCAAAGCCCTTGAGTGTGTCGTAGCAGTCTGGGGCGACCTGCGTGAGGTGATTGACCAGCACCTCGACCGTCGCGACGTCGCGGTGGTCGCGCAGATAACCCAGCTCCTCCGCGGTCGAGACGTGGAGAATATGCGCGGGGCGGCCGGTCTTGCGCGCCAACGCCATCAGGCGGCGGGTGCCGAGGAAGGCGCATTCTTCGTCGCGCCACTCCATATGCGAGCGATGCGGCATGCCGCGCGAAAACATGGGCTTGCGCGCCTGGAGACGGTATTCGTCCTCGCTGTGGAAGGCGATGCGGCGGCGGCCAGCGCGCATGAGCTTTTCGAGGTGCTCGTCGTCTTCCACGAGCAGTGACGCGGTCGAGGAGCCGGCGAACACCTTGATGGCGCAGACTCCCGCCTCGCTTTCGAGATGGGCAAGCTCGCCGATATTGGTCTTGGCGCCGGCAATGTACAGGCCGATGTCGCACCAGCTCTGCTGCTCGGCGTAGCCGCGCTTCCAGTCGAGCCGCTCCTGATCGACGATGGGCGGATTGGTGTTGGGCATGTCGAATAGGGTGGCGATGCCGCCGAGCACCGCGGCGCGAGTGCCCGTGCCGAGCGTCTCCACCTTGGCATCGCCGGGATCGCGCAGATGGACATGGCTGTCGATCAGTCCGGGCAGCACGTGAAGTCCGCTGGCATCGATCACATGATCGGCAGTGTCGGCCGATGTCGCCGACAGCGTCGTGATCAGGCCGCCGGTGATGCCGACATGGGCTGCCTCCTCGCCCCAGGGCGTGACGCAGGTGCCGTTCCGGATCAGGAGATCAAAATGCATCATTTGCCTTTCATTGTCTCAACAGGACCGCGCCGATGGCTGCGGCGACGGCCTGCTGCGACGGCTCGACCACGGGCACGCCGATCGCCTGCTCGATCGCGGCGCGATGCGAGGCCATGCCGGCGCAACCCATCACCACGACGTCGGCGCCGCGCTGAGCGACCAGCGCGCGGCCCGCTTCGATAAGGCGCTCACGGATATCGGCACTTGCGGTTTCCACGGCGCTCGCGCCCACCGACCAGCTTCCGGCATAGCGGGCCTCTACGCCCATCTGCCGCACCATGCGCTGCTGGCGGCGGATGCTCTGCGCCGACAGTGCGATGATGCCGAACCGCTCGCCGAGCGTCAGCGCGCGCAGAATGCCCCACTCGGCGATGCCCATGACGGGACGTCCGCCGGCGGCTTCGCGCACCGCATGCAGGCCGGGATCGCTGAAGCAGGCGATCACGAACGCATCCGCATCGTCCCTCGCGACGCGGTTCACCAGCGGCATGACGACACTGTCGGCATCGCGCTGCGAGGCGATGCCGGGCGGACCTTCGGCAAGACCAACAACCGTGATCTCGGGCCCGCCCACAATCCGCAACGGTGCCACCGCTTCATCGATCGCCGCCGTGACCGACGCCGAGGAGTTCGGATTGATGGTCAGGATGCGGCGAAAGGACGATGTCATGGCTCGGTTCACCTGACTTGGCTCAAAAGACTTGGTTCAAAAGACTTGGCTCACATGACTTGACTCAATGATTGCCCGACTCGTGGCGCTGGAAGTTTGCGGCGATCTCGCGGCCGGTGGTGATCCAGAGATCGGGACAGGATTTTGAGTAGGTCAGGAATTCGCGCAACAGACGAAGCCGCATGGGACGTCCGCTGCATTGCGGATGCAGCACCGTCGTCACCATCGCTCCCCAGTCCCTGACCTCGTCGAGTTCGTCCTTCCAGAGCGAGAGCACGTGCTCCCTGGGGAAGATCGAGCGCGGGCTGAAGCGCGCGGAGAGACCATGCATCCAGTCGTCATAGCTCGCAGTGACCGGCAACTCGATCGTACCCGGCTTACCGTCGGCGAGACGATGGCGATAGGGCCGCACGTCGTCGCGGAACGACGAAGTGTAGACGATGCCGTGGCGCACCAGCGCCTTGCGCAACTCCTCGGTGAACTCGCCATAGGGCGCACGGTAGCCGATCGGCTTGACGCCGAGCCGGCGCTTCAGCACCTCGAAACCGCGCTCGAGCTCTTCCTCGATCCAGGGGTCGCCGGGATCGGGCAGGAGATGATGGTAGCCATGATGGCCGATCTCGTGGCCGGCCTTGAGGATCGACTCGGCCATTGCCGGGTGCGCATCCACCGACCAGCCCGTAACGAAGAACGTCGCCTTGAGATCGAGCTGGCCGAGCAGCTCCAAGAGCTTCGGCGTGCCGACGCGCGCTTCATAGCCGCCATAGCTCATGGTGATCAGGCGCTGGGCGTGGACCGCGTCCTTGCTGGTCCAGGCGCTCTCCGCGTCCACGTCGAACGACAGGAACATCGCCGACGTATAGGGTTTTGGCCAGGGATAATCCGGTGCAGGGTCCGCCGTATTGGCCGGGACGAGCGGGATGCTCGCGAGTGCCTTACTGTCCAGCATTGATGGTCGCCTTCTCGATTCCGTTGTCGGTCAACTTCCATTTTGCAAGCAGAGCACGATAGGTGCCATCCGCAATCAGCGCATCGACCGCCTGCGCCATCGCCTCTTGCAATGTCTTCTCCTTGACCGGCAGGGCGATCCCGGTGAACTGCTGCGCGATGGTCTCGCCGACTGGCGCGTAGACGCCAGGTTCGAGATCCATGAGATAGGGCAACGTCTCGTTGCCCTGCACGGCGGCGTCGATGCGGCCCTGCCTGAGCTGGTTGCGGGCGTCGCCCGAGCCGTCGGTGCCGACGAAGACGATCGGGTTGCTGACGCAATTCTTCTCGCTCCATGCCGCGATCTGCGCCGGAAATGAGGTGCGGCGGCTGGCGCCGACCTTCTTGCCGCAGAGCGCGGCCATGTCCTTGAACTCAGCTGCGCGGGACTGCTGCACGAAGAAACGCGGGCCGCTGCGCAGGTAATCGACGAAAGTCGCCGTCTCGTGCCGGCTCGCATAGTCGGTGAAGCCCGACAGCACCGCATCCACCCGGCCGGTCGAAATCGACGGCATGAATTCGGCAAAGCTGGTCTCCTGCCATTCGATCTTGACGCCGAGCTTGCGGCCGAGCGCCTCGCCGAGTTCGACGTCGAAGCCGGACAGCGCATTGGTGGCGGGATCGCGGAACTCCATCGGCGGATAGTTCGGCACGACTGCGACCTTGAGGCTGCCGCGCTTGACGATCTCCGCCGGCAGCTCGCCCGCCACCGCCGATACACCCGTGGCCAGCAGCAGCACCGCCACAACAACAGCAACCCTCTTCATCAAAACGCCCCCATGTCAGATCACCGCCGAGAGAAAAGCCTTGGTGCGCGCCTCGCGCGGCGCGCCGAGAACTTCCGACGCCCGCCCCTGCTCGACGATCGCGCCATGGTCCATGTAGACGACGCGGTCGGCGACTTCCCGCGCGAAGCCGAGCTCATGCGTCACCACCATCATGGTCATGCCGCTCCGCGCGAGCTCCTTCATGACCGCCAGCACCTCGCCGACGAGCTCGGGGTCGAGCGCGCTGGTCGGCTCGTCGAACAGCATCAGCATCGGCTTCATGGCGAGTGCGCGGGCAATCGCCACGCGCTGCTGCTGGCCGCCGGAAAGCTGCGCCGGATAGGACTCCGCCTTCGCCGACAGGCCGACGCGCCTGAGCAGCTCGATCGCTTCAGCGCGCACCTCGTCCGGCTTGCGGCCCTGCACCTGCACCGGGCCTTCGGTGATGTTCTCGATCGCCGTCTTGTGCGGGAACAGGTTGAAGCGCTGAAACACCATGCCGGTCTTCAGCCGCTGCTGCGCGAGCTGCCGTTCGGTCAGGCGATGTAACCGCCCGCCCTCTTCCCGCACGCCGAGCAATTCGCCGTCGAGCCAAATGCCGCCGCTGTCGATCGCGGTAAGCTGATTGATGCAGCGAAGCAGCGTGGTCTTGCCCGAACCGGAGGCGCCGATCAGGCACATCACCTCGCCGGCCCACACATCCAGCGAAACACCCTTGAGAGCCTGAAACTCCCCGAAGGCCTTGCTGACGGATCGGATCGCGACGAGGGGTTTTGTCATCGGGCGAACTGCAGCGTACCGCGGGCAAAGCGTCGCTCGAGCAGCATCTGGAGCGGCGTCAGGATCGACACCACGAGAAGGTACCAGAGACCGGCGACGATCAGGAGCTCGATCACGCGCGAATTGGCGTAATAGATGTTCTCGGCGTTGTGCAGCACCTCCGGATACTGGATGACGCTGGCGAGCGAGGTGGCTTTGACCAGGCCGATGAATTCGTTGCCGATCGGCGGGATCACCACCCGCATCGCCTGCGGCAGGATGATCCGGCGCAGCGCACGCAGCCGCCCCATGCCGATCGCCTGCGCGGCCTCATATTGTCCAATGTCGACCGACAGCATGCCTGCGCGCATGACTTCGGATGTGTAGGCGCCCTGATTGATGCCGAGGCCGAGCAGCGCCGAGAGGAATGGCGTCATGACGTCGACGGCGCGCGCCGACCACAAGCCGGGAATGCCGATCGTCGGAAACACCAGTGCAAGGTTAAACCACAACAGCAATTGCAGGATCAGCGGCGTGCCGCGGAACAGCCAAGTATAGCCCGTAGCGACCGATTTCAGCACCGGATTAGGCGACAACCGCATGATCGCGACCACGACCCCGAGGAAAATGCCGAGCGCCATGGCGAGCACCGCCATGACCATGGTGTTGACGATGCCTTCCAGGATGACCTTGGCGGTCAGGAAGCGGCTGACATAGGACCATTCGATCTGGCCGTTGGCGAAGGCGCGCGCGACGGCGGCGAGCACCAGAACGATCAGAGCCGCGCTGAACCAGCGGAACCAGTGCGGCTCACGCGCGACATGCATCCCGGAGAGATCGGGAAATCCTTCCGCGAGTGCGGGTGCCGCCTTCATTGCGGCGCCGCGTTCATCAGGGGCTCGGCGACCGCGTTCGAACCCAAGCCCCATTTGTCGAGGATGGCCTTGTACGAGCCATCGGCGATCATGGCCTTGAGCTTCTCCGCTACTGCCTCGCGCAAGGCCGCGTCATCCTTGCGAAACATGATGCCCTGATAGCCTTTCGCGAAGGGCTCGCCGACGATACGGTATTTGCCGGCCTCCTGCGATTGCGCATAGGGCAAGGTCTCGCTGCCCTGCACCGCGGCGTCGATCCGTCCTTGCTTGAGCTGGTTGCGCACGTCGATCGAGTTCTCGCCGGGAACGTATTGGATCGCAGGATTGCCGACCGCCTCGCAGTTCTGCTTGCTCCACTTGTCGATCTCGACGGGGAAGCTGGTGCTGCGCGTCGTGCCGACCTTCTTGCCGCAGAGATCGGTGGCAGCCTTCGCCTCGCTCCCGGCCATGACGAAGAACTGCGGCCCTGTGGTCAGGTAATCGATGAAGTCGGCCGTCTCGCGCCGCGAGCTGCGGTCGGAAATGCCCGAGATGATGAAATCGGCTCGCTTGGTCTGGAGCGAGGGGATCAGCTCGGCGAAAGGCGTCTCGCTCCAGACGATCTTGAGACCCCCGAGCCGCTTGGCGAGCTCGCCCGCGAGATCGATGTCGAGCCCCACGAGCTCGTTGGTCGCGGGATCGCGATACTCCATCGGCGCGTAAGTCGAGTTGACCGTGAGCCGCAACGTGCCGGCCTGCTTGATCTCTGCCGGCAGCTCGGCCGCCTGTGCCGAACCGATGGCGAGAAGCGCCGCGAAACCGGAGAACATCGAGAGGCGTGTCATGTCAACTCCCTGCCCGCACCGTGACCGGCGTTTCAAATCAATCCGCATCGAGAACGGCCGGCTCGATGACGCCGGCACGCTCCGTGATCACTCTGTATTGCTCCGGCCGCCGGTGAGCGGCGAAGTTGAACATCTTGTCCTTGCCCTGGCGGCAGAGATCGAGATCGATGTCGGCGACGATCACCTCGTCCGCCAGGCTCGCAGCTTGCGCCACGATGCGACCGTTCGGGTCGACGATGCAGGAACCTCCGATCAGCCCGGAGCCGTCCTCCTCGCCCGCCTTGGCTACCGAGATCGCCCAGGTCGCATTCATGTAGGCGTTGGCTTGGGTGACCAGCGTCGAATGGAAGGTACGCAAGGACGCATCTTCCGTGCTACCGCCATTGGGATCATAGGCCGCGGAATTGTAGCCGATGCAGACGAGCTCGACGCCCTGAAGGCCGAGCACGCGCCAGGCTTCCGGCCAGCGGCGATCGTTGCAGATCATCATGCCCATGATCGCATTACCCCAGGCCGAGCCGGCGCGAAACGCGGGAAAGCCGAGGTCGCCATATTCGAAGTAGCGCTTCTCAAGCTGCTGGTAGCGCGCGCCCGGCCGCGGCTCGACCGAACCCGGCAGGTGCACCTTGCGATAGCGACCGAGAATCTCGCCGGCGCGATCGACCAGGATCGCGCAATTGTAGCGCCGGCCATCTGCGGTCTGCTCGGCATAGCCGACATAGAAGCCAACCCGTAGCGCGCGGGCACGATCGAACAGCGCTGCGACGGCCGGGTTGGGCATGCCGCGCTCGAAATACGCGTCGAGCGCGGCGCCTTCGAGCAACCAGCGCGGAAAGAAGGTCGTGAAGGCGAGTTCGGGAAACACCACGAGGTTCGCGCCCCGACCGGCGGCCTCCTCCAGCAACGCCAGCATCCGGGACAGCGTATGCGCGCGCGTATCGGCTCTTTGCGTCGGCCCCATCTGGGCGGCGGCGGCGCGAAGGACACGAACCAAGATTGCCTCCAATCTGTGCGCGCTGCTGCCTCAATAGGCGAAGGAACTCTTTGATCCAGCGAGCAAATCCATCGCCATTACGCGGAAACCAAGCAGCAAAAGCAATCATTCGTGCTATGATTTTTTGGCCTACAGTATAATTGGTAATTATATGAATCTGCGCCAACTCGAGATCCTGCGAGCGGTCATTCGCCACCGGACCACGGTCGCGGCCGCCGATGAACTCGCGCTCTCGCAACCTGCGGTCAGCAATGCGCTCAAGACGATGGAAGCGCAGGCCGGCTTTGCGCTGTTCGAGCGCGTCAACAACCGGCTGTTTCCGACCATGGAGGCGATGGCGCTCTACAAGGAGAGCGAGGCGATCTTCGCGCTGCACGCCAAGCTCGAAAATCGCGTGCGGGACTTGCGCGACAACCGATCCGGACATTTGTCGATCGTGGCGACGCCGCCGCTCGCCTACAGCATCATTCCCTCCGCATTGTCGGGCTTTCTGCATCGCCGGCCGGAGACACGCGTGTTCTTCGACGTGCGCCGCTATGAAGGTATCATCGAGGGCGTCCTTAGCCGCGTTGCCGAACTCGGTTTCGCACTCGGCCTCAGCTACCATCCGGGCATTGCGCATGAAGTGGCCCATACCGGCGAGATGGTCTGCGTGCTGCCGCCGCAGCACCCGCTTGCCGCGCAACCCGTCATCTCGGCGTCCGACCTGGTCGGCCTGCCCTTCATCGGGCTCGAGCGCGGCACGCGCCTTGGCGAGGCTGTGCGGGCCAGTTTCGCACAGGCCGGCGCGTCCTTTCAGCCGACCGTCGAGGTTCGCTACTGCAATACGGCCTGCGTGCTGGCGGCTGCGGGTGTTGGCGTTGCGGTCGTCGATCCATTCTCTCCGCGCCAGAACAGCGGCAATGGCCTGATCGTCAAACCCTTCGCGCCCACGACACTTGCGGTCGCCTATATGCTGTGGTCCGAGGCCGCCCCTCTCTCGCGTTTGGCAAAGGCCTTCCTGGACGAGGTCCGCGCGGCGAGCCAAATGCTCACCAAGGGGTAAGTCGTCCTTGATGGTCTTGGGCGCTTCGATCCCTGAAGTGAGACCTTGCCGATGACTTCGAATTTTTCTCTTGCTGCCGGCTTCCACGCCGTCGTGATCGGCGGCGCCGGCGACATTGGCGCGGCGATCAGCAACCAGTTCTGCGATCTCGGGGCGACTGTCACGGCGACCGGCACCAACGATGCCGACCTTGCCCGGACGCAGCTGAAGCCGCGCGCGGGCCTCACGCTGGCGACGCCGGACGTCACAGATGATGCGGCCGTCACGTCCTTCGCCGGAAGACACACGCGCGTCGACGCGCTGGTCAATTGCGCCGGCATCCTGGCGCGCGACTAGGAATTCGAGGATATCGCCGGCGCGGTTGCGTTCCTCTGCATGCCGGCGTCGCAATATGCGACCGGCACTGTCGTTGCTGTCGATGGCGGGTTTCTCGCCGGCTGACGTCGCGCGAGCATCCGCGGCCGCAAGTCGGCTGACGTCAGTCGACGCATCGCACAATGTCGCCGGAGATGTCTGGGAATGGTGCCAGGACCATTTTTCGCCGAGCTATCACCGCCTCACGCCATCGAGACCCGTTGAACGGCGAGCCAGCGCCCAACCGATCGATGCGTGGCGGATCCTTTCTCTGCCACGAATCCTACTGCAATCGCTACCGCGTCGCGGCGAGAAGCTCCAATACGCCCGATTCCGCGTCGAGCAATATCGGCTTCCGCGTCGTGCGCACCGAGCCGCTGCGGGATCCTTCATAGGATGGAGCCGGCACTACATCCCGCGAGGCCTGCCGCTGCCCCCGGCATCCGGCTGCTACCGCTGTTCCTGCGCAATTTCGCGCGCAATCGCGAGACCGGCCTCGTGCTGGTCGCCATCGTCGTCGGACTGCTCAGCGGCGCGCTCGCTGCTGCGATCCCGAGCCTGAGCCAGGTCTCTCACGCGCTGACGTTGGACATTCCTTTCGACGCCCCACCTCAGTGCCACCGGCGTGATCTCGTGGCAGCCCTTCAGGCGGACGATCAGCCGGGCCTGATAATGGTCCTGTAGATCGGCGCCGACATCAGGAGAATCGGCAATGACGGGAATGCCGAGCTTGCGCAGCAGCTCGGCCGGACCGACGCCGGAAAGCTGAAGGGATCTGCGGCGACTGCAGCGCGCCATCTGACAGGATGACCTCACGATCAGCCGTCGCTTTGTGGACTTGTCCCTTGCTGATCCACTCGACGCCGGTGGCGACGCGACCGTCGAAAGCCACCTTGCTGGCTTGCGCGTGGGTGACAATGGTGGGCGCACCAGGGCTCGAACCTGGGACCCGCTGATTAAGAGTCTTATCTTTTCGCAGGAAGTACAGCAGCTTAGCTGTAAAAGGCCGCCACAACAGCGCCATTGAAATCAATAGGTTACAGACGGATTGTAAATCGCTCGCTGCGCTTTCGATCACCTGCGACCTCTGCGTCCCGAACGTAAGTAACAGTCAAAAATTCAACAAGAACAATGAATTCTGGTTGCGATGGAACATCTTTATTGCCGTACGTTCGGAGGGTTTCGGTGGTCAATCGGTGGTCCAGCTGACGCCAGATCAGCCTTCTGGGAGCAGCCTGGATCGGTTAGCCCCCGCCGTCGTTTCAGCGCCGAGGCTTTCGTTCATGCCTACGTGGCTTACCCCTTTGCAGCATCGACTTTGACCATGAGATACTCCGTCCGGTACTGCGTGCCATCGGCACCATAGATATCACTGATAGCGACGAGTTCCTGGCCATTCAGGCAGAAGCGATCATTCCCGTCATAGTTGACGCCTCCGGGCGCTCTATCCTGGGCCAGCGTACCTCCGCACCGCCCGATCATAGGCCCCCCCCCACCAGAGCCCGACCCGAGCCCAAGGGCCCATTGCCACTTTGGCTGCTATAGACCAACGGCAGGGCCGGCATCATACCCGTCTTGCCCGGCGCCACGCTTATCGGGATTGAATAGTAGCTTGGCACCGCGTCCTTCACGAACAGGGCTATCGCTGTCACGAGCGACCCCCGAGCGCGCTGTAGCTAGTACCGCCGCAAATTCTTCTTGGCCAATTCCAAATTCCCGCAGGGCTTGAGACCGATTGAATTGCCACGAGAGCCAAGCGAACTCAGCTACCCGGTCGCCCGCTTTCGCGAGCCCGCAGCGTCAATCTTAAACCGGCTGCTGCGCTCCCGATAGTGCTTGCGAGTAGATCGGCGATTTCGTTCAGATACGTTAAGGGCTGTCAAGGAGTCCTCCTCGGCGAGCCAGCGATCCAGGAGTTCGCTCAGGATCTTCTGTTGACCCCACCGGCATGATCATCTTCGCTCCCGGATTGCCACTCCCAGCACAAACAAGTAAAACCTTTAGTTGTCTCAACCTCCAGCACCCCTACGCGGAGTTCTCCACAACCTTGAACCGAAAGCAATGAACTGCACCAAGCCGCATCATTGCAGCCACTTCCTGCAGACAGCATTTGCTCATCGAGTTGTCTGGGCGCAATGTTCTCACCTCTCGCGACGCGCCTGTAAAATTCGTATGAAAGGAAAGATCGGAAGCAAAGGCGCAACGAACACGCGATTGTCCACAGTCGCGCAATTTGCTATCGACCATCGCCTTGCAAGTCGAGGCGCCATAGCGCATTTGAGTGTGGCGGCGGCCTTCGCAACCAGACGTGAGGACAAGCTGAGCGTGGGTCCATCTGCGTTGCCTGTCTTGTCTCTGCGCCCCGCCCTAGAATTGATGCCGAAAAATGAAAATAGAACAATGATCGCCGGCTCTTCGATCAGCCTCCTACATCCCATCAAGCCCGCAACGAAATCAGAACTCAGCCTTTGGCGATTTTACGGCTATGCCGTGTGGGGGGCATGTGTTGGCGCTCTCGCGGCTGGCATACTCGCTTATCTAATCTTGAATGTCACAAGGCTGGATTTGGGTGCAAACCTCGCGCAGGACTTCCCGGTTATCCAATCGAACTTCTCGGATAGCGCGGCCATCAAGCGTGCCGAGAAACTCTTCTACGTCTTTTTCTACCTCTTCGGTGCCGTCTCGGCCTTTGCAGCCATCAGACTCCAGGAATGCTTCCACGGCCGCTCACCAGTTCTATTCTACGTTTCGGCGTTGGCAGTTGTCTTGGCCCTGGAGACATTTCTGCAGGATGCATTCCAGCAACAGCTGAATGTGCTCGCGTTGGTCGCCGCGGCCTGCGCGATCTTCGTGCCCTTCCTGAAGCATGTCCGGACGCAAACAAGCTTCGAGGGCATCCCCGAACTTCGGCCGATCACCTTTTCCGAATTTCGACGGATTGACGCGGCACTGGTGGTTGCGCTACTCGCCCTAACTTTGCCGCTGAGCGTGCAACGCCTGGCCAGTGAGGCTTCTGTCAATCCTCACGCCGTCTCATTCCTCGTTGGACCGGCCCTCTATCAATTTGCTCACGGTCTGGTACCTGGCCGCGATTTCCTGTCCTTCTATGGATACGGACCGCCCTATTTGTTTGGTCGGTTGCTCAGCGCGGACACGAACGCGCTATATTTGCGTTACATTGGTTTCGTTGCTGCCACGCTCGCAATCTTTCACCTGTCGGCCTATTGGGTGCTACGCGACTTCTTTCAAAGCCGGATGCTGCCATTTTTCCTGGCTGCCGTATTTCTGGCGCTCTGCCAGTACGGCGACGGCGAAGCGTTCAATGGACCATCCGCCCTCGCCATCAGGTACATGTTCGTGTTCATTGCGACGGGCATCCTTGCGCGTTACCTGGCACAACCCTCCCGCTGGCTGCTGGTGGCGATGTCTGCCGTCTGCGCGGGCTCGATCTTCTGGAATACCGAGACGGGGATCTATACATGGGCCGTTGGCTGCGCGGCCTTGTCAGTGCGGCTGCTCGAAAGACGGTGGCCTTGGGAGGCCGCGGCGTTCACCGGACTGTCTGTTGCGATCCTGGTCGCGTTGCTTGTCGCGGCCTTCGGCTCGGCTGTTCTCTCGACCGACTTCTTGCACGCCTTTCTTGCGCCAATCGGATTGCACAGCGTTTCGAATTGGGTCGGCGTGCCAATAGACTGGCAGCCAGGACTTGGCACATTTTACCAGTTGATACTTCCGGCGATGGCCATCGCCACCGCCATTAGCGTCGGCACGACGTGGGCCAACTGCCGTACGATCGAACGTGCGTATCTTCTGGTCCTGTCTCTTGTTGCACTGGTTTTCATGGCCAAGTGGATGAATCGGTCGCTTGACGCGGTGTGGCAGCAAAACGCGTTTGCTTATCTTGCTGTTTGCGCCTGGTGGGGCCGCTCGGCATTTCGCGTCGTCCTAGGGCGAACGACCTCGCGAATCGTCCCTGCCTTATCGTTGACAGCAACAGCGGCGCTTTCGGTCGCCGTGCTTCTGAGCGCGCAGGATCGTCAACAGAAGGTGATGATCGGGCTGCGATCATACTTGAAATATCCGAGCATCACCAGTCTGAGGTTGGGTCGAGGAGCAGGACACGTCAAGGTTCAGCTTGATAGCAGCGACATAGACCTAGTCAACAAGGTCGTGGCGCGTGATGGCCGTATGTTGCTGTTGTCTGATCAGGATTGGCTTGTTCTTGCGACCCTTGGCAGAGCTCCCAAGAGCTACTTCCTCCCGTTCCGAGACATCTTCAGTCCTGAACATGTTACGAGAAGCTTTGCTGGGACAAACCATTTCATTTTGGATCGCGGAGCGACCTATGAATATGCTTGGCTGAAGGAAATGACCGAAAAAACCTTGTCGGAGGATTTCGAACTTACCGACGAATCGACCCGGTTTGTCCTCTATCGAAGGAAATCGTGATCACGAGAAATGGACTTGCGATGCACTGGCCTGCACTCGCCCGGGGGGCGATGCCGTCGGGATTGCGCTGCTTGTCCGTGGAGGTCCCAGCTGAGCCGCTCGACGACGACGCAGGCCTCTATGATCCGACGACGCGGCATTTCGGCTGGGATAAGCAACCGAGACCGACCTCCGCGAGGGAGATCTCGGCCTATCTGCTCGACCGCGCTGCGCTCGCAGGGCTAGATCTGCCACTTCGATGCACCGAGAAGGCGGTCGCGGGTCTGATCGTCGCGCGCGTCCGACGAGGCGAGCTCGTCCCTGTCGCGATCGACGGTGCCGGCAAACAGGAGCATTGGGCCACGCCTGCGGCGCTGGAAGCGAACGGCGAGGCGTCGCAGGATCTCGTCCACATCCTCTCGCCGTTCGATCCCCTGATCATCCAGCGCAAGCGGACCAACCTCATCTTCGGCTACAACCATCTGTTCGAGGCCTATGTGCCGAAGGCCAAGCGCAAGCTCGGCTATTACGCGCTGCCGGTGCTGGCTAGTGACGAGATCGTCGCCGCGCTCGACCTCAAGACCGACCGGCCATCAGGCTTTCTCGTCGTCCCCAATCTGATCCGCGGCCTGGGCCGTCCGCACCCGACCAGATGTGGGGCGCGGACATTACCTATGTGCATCTGGCCAAAACCTTCGCCTATCTCGCCGTTATTCTCGACGCGTTCTCGCACAAGGCTGTTGGCTGGGCCTTCGAGGACACGCTCGATGCTTCGCTTGCCATCGCCGCGCTAGAAAAAAGCTATCGCGGCTCGGGGACCGGCACCGGGCAGCCTCCATCACTCCGACCGCAGCGTGCAATACGCGTCCATCGTCTATCGCGAGCGGCTCGCCGACATCACCATCAGCATGAGCAGGCCGGGCAATCCCTTCGACGACGCCAAGGCTGAAAGCTTCATGAAAACGCTCAAGGCTGAACAGATCAACAGCAAGGCCTTTGCCGACTTGGTCGACGCCCGCCGCCACATCAACAGCTTCATCGCGGAGGTATACAACAAAGAGCGCCTGCACTCGGCGCTCGGATACCAGTCGCCTATTGAGTTGGAAACCGCGTTCGCGCAAAATAAAGTGCGGCAACCCCACTGTCACTGTTATTATCGTGTCTCACTTCAGGGGTGCAGTCCACCACTGTCACCGCAATTCATGTGCTCACCGCGCCGCCCGACTCGTCTGCACTATGCCGTCGCGTGGTAAGTAAGGGTCTTGGCCAGGGCATCAGGGCCCATCGTAGACGTCAGCCCGCTCGCTCGACTAAGCTGATCTCACTGCAATTTCCCCGTCCAAAAACCTCCGCTAGCCCTTAACTCGTTTGATCTCATTCACTACATTGGGATCTGCTAAATCTCTATGCCACCAATGATTTTCTAGATCTAAGGGCTTCTCCTCGCGTCGCCTCTTGTCAGCGACCGCAAGCAATTTGATAAGCAGTCGAAACGATTGGGTTAACTCCGGCTCAGGAAGAGTCGCGAGCTTTGCCAACTGAACTTTGAGATTGGGCCTTTTGACTATTACGCACGGTGTAAGTGTCGTCTTCAATTGCGCTTTGGAAATCGCAGTTGCAGCATCTTCCTCGCGCGGACTCGCCTGTAAAATAACAACATTTAGACCGCGAAGCACCCTACGCTTTTCATCTAGGCTATGCGCCTGAAACCATACCTCGCCTTCCCGATCGCTCACGATGCCTTGCGCCAGTTGGTTTAGCAGTATCTCTTCGTCTATGTTCAGCATCGGGCAATCCTACTGCGGTTCGAAGATTACATGAGGAAGATCTTTTCTGAGCAAGTTGTAGCTTGGGGCGTTGGGGTTATATGTCTGAAATATGTCGATACCGGTCTCTCGTCCTGATGCATTCACTCCTCCACCACTTGTGCCTCGCGGAACTGAACCGCTAGCGGAGTGCCGCGCTCTCGAAGAGCCACTCATAATATAATCCCAGTCAGAGGTAGGTTTGGCTGTTCCGGCTGCTCGGCTACCGACCACGGTGATCTGCTGCTGTGTTCTATTAGCCGCATTTTGAATCCGCAACGCGTCCCCGGACGAGATACCAGCCTGCGCTGGCGTCCGAGCACCACTGGCGCCTGCCCCGTTAGGTAGAGGGTCGACAGGTCGGACTTGTGGAGCCTTAGGACTTGGGAGTCTCCCAATAAACCCTCCTCCTGCGCCTCCTCCTCCCGCGCAAAGGCAAGGGATTAAGAACCCGGGCATATCTGCCAATTGAAGGTTGCCTGTGTTCGTACCGCGGGGCTGAGACGCAGGAGACGTCGGTGTCGTTGGAGGGCTTGGCGTCGACACCTGTGAAACTTGCGTAGGAATATACGCAGCATTGTTCCAGGCATCCAAGGTAGCTTGAAACATCGCCGCTGCTCGAGCCGCGTCCGCCGCATTCGCGGTCTGGATCATCGCGCTTGTGGATGCAGCCATGGCATTCATGGCTGCTACGGCGTCGTACTGGGGAAGCACAGTCGGCGACGGCAGAGGCGAGTAACCACCATAGCCGCAGCTGCAGCCGATGTTCGGGGACGATAGTCCGTACAATGGCTGCGGCGAATATTTTAGCCAGTCTGGCGTACCAGCTTCTGTCAATCCATTGGAGGTCACGCCGAGATAATCATAGTCGCCGAACCCATCCGGGTCGATATTCCGCAGAGGCCTATTGCTGGCATACGCGTATCGATTCCATCCCTGTGTGCTGAGCGGGCGTGGAATGGTCGGATCCGCACTCGTCATGCGCGCCACGATGGGATCGTAGACACGTCCATTGAGATGGACGAGCCCGGAGACCGAGAGCTGCTCCTGGCCGGTGAAGCCGCGGCTGCTCTGGCTGGTGATGCTACCGGTGGTGTCGTCGGTGCCGCTCGGATTGCGCCGCTTGCCCCACGCGTCATAGCTGAGCCGCTCGACCACGGCGCCGGCCTCGTTGGTGATCACCGCGATCGAGCCGAGATGGTCGCTGTGGAAGTAACGCGTTGCGACTGTCTCGGACGCCGTCTGGATCGTGCGCATGCCGAACATGGCATCGCCGACTGAGAGATAGTCGGTCCAGATCTGCGAACTGGTGCCGGGATTGGTAACCTCAGCCTCCACCCCGAACGCCGACAGGTACAGCTTGGTCCCCTCCGGCGTCACCTGCTTGAAGCGCTGGTGATCGGTGTCGTCGACAAAGCTGATCGTTCGCGTGCCCTGTGTGATGCTCGCCGGCTTGTTGTAGGAGGTCCAGGCGATGGTGCGGCCGAGGCCCGAGGTCTGGTTGCCGTTCAGGTCATAGGTGAAGGTGGTCGAGATCAGCCCGGCACTGATGCTGGTCACCGCATGCGGCTGCGCTTGGCCCGCCGCCGGATAGGTGTAGCTGCCGACATCAGACTTCGACAGCAGATTGCCGATCGGGTCGTAGGAGAACGTCTTCGCCAGCGGCGTCGGCGTCAGATTGACCGTCGACGACAGCAGGCGGTTGAGGCCGTCATAGGTGAAGGTCTCGCTGAGATTGGTGGTGGCATCGCTCCGCGACAGCGGATTGCCGCGCTTGTCATAGGTGACGCTGAGGTTCTGCACCGTCCCGCCGGCGCCGGTCGCAACGCTGGTCAGCCGCCCGGTGAGGGCATCGAAGCCGTTGGTGGTGACGAGGCCGTTGCCAGTGGTCTGCTGCGTCAGGTGCCCTTCCGCGTCCATCGCATTCGCGGTCCATTGGACCTGGCCGGTTGCATCATCGAGCAACTGGTTGACGTCGCCGAGGCTGGTATAGGTGTAACGCGCCGTGAAGCCGGAGGCGTAGCCGACCTTGCTGAGCTGGCCGTTGGCATCGTAGATCGCACTCATGTTGTAGGTCGCGCCATCGATGACCGTCGCAACCTGGGTCGCCCGGCTCAGCGCGTCATAGCTGACGCTGCGCGAATAGCCGGCGCCCGCTCCTGCCGTGATGCCGGTCGAGGCGAGCTTGCCGATGCCGTGCGCGGCCGTATCGTAGGTCCAGGTACTGGTCTTGTCCGGCTCGACCCGTTGGATCACGCGATCGAGCTTGTCATAGGTCAGGGCAACAGTCTGGCCCTTGGCGTCGGTCTGGCTGACCGGCAGCCCGAGCGTGTTATAGCTGTAGTTCCACGATCCCATGTCGGGATCGGTATCGACGATCTTCGCGCCGCGGGAGTCGTAGGTCGCCGTGCTCACATTGCCCGAGGGATCAGTGGTCCTGGTCAGGTTGCCGAAGGCGTCATAGGCATAGGTGATGGTCTTGCCGAGCGCGTCGGTGACCGAGACGATATTGCCCTGACTGTCCCTGACGGTCGCGCGGGTCTGGCCGAGCGCATTGGTCTTGGTGACGGACAGGCCGTGATAGGAGACCTGGGAGACGCTGCCGTCCGGCTTGGTCTTGGTCAGCGCCCGTCCCAGCGCGTCGTAGGTGAAGCTGGTGTATTGCGGCGTGCCGCCATTGACGAAGTACGGCCGGCTGGTCTGCGCCACCCGCCCGAGCGCGTCGTAGGCGGTGCTGACACGGATCGTGCTACCGTCAAAGCCTTGCGTGTCATAGACGACTTCCCGGTCGAGCGCATCAAAGTAGACAGTCTTGAGCGGACCGTTTGGGGTGGTGCCGTCGGCGGCAAGCGACTTGGCCTGAACCAAATAACTCGCGCCGGACGGACAGGGGGCAGTGCCGCCATTGACGCCGCTGCAGAACGAGTAGGTCCACTTGGTCTGGGCACCGTCGGGACGGACTTCCGTGATCTTGCGGCCAAAACCGTCGTAGCTCCAGGTCGTGGTCAGGCCATTGGGGCCGGTCTGGCTGGTGGGCGTGCCGAACCGGGCGTCATATTGCCAGCTCTCGCTCTGGTTAACGGCGTTGGTATTGCCGGTGTTGAACTGACCCTTGGCATCGAAGCTGGAGGCAGAGCTCCGCGTCGCGATATCGGCACCGCTGACCGTCACCGTCAGCTTGTTGCCGAAGCTGTCATAGGTGTAGTCGGTTTGCAGCCGCAGCGCCGGCGTGTCGGGCTCGACCACCTCCTGCACCAGAAGACCCGAGGCGCCGTCGTAGGCGAACGACGAAGTCCGCGTGACGCTCGAGGCCCATGCCGCGCTCGACATCGCCGCCACGAGCCCCGCCGCAACCGACAGCTTCCTGATCGTATCCATTGCCATTCCCCAAGCCCCAGATTCCAACAGTCTCGGCCGGCACAGCAGTGCCGATGCCGGCCCACGCCAGCCTCAAACTCACGCAGATTGTTACGCAAACGCGGGCACGTCCGGCCGGAGCAGCTCCGGCCGCGGCAGATTCTGATCCGTTAGGGAGCGACACCTGTGACTGACGATCTCGTCAGCCGCCCCAGGTACCAGGCGCTCGTATCATTACTGTAGGTACTTACGGTCGTCTTGCTGAAGCCGTCAGAGGTCGAGGTCACGACCTGCGTCGGGTTCAGATAGGCGTCGTACTGGTTCGTGGTCGTCACCGATGGCAATGCCGTTCCATCGAGATCGGACCCGCTGGAGACGCTCTGCGACAGCGACACCTTGTATGGCGCCGAGTTGATGCTTGGCGTGCTCACGCTCGCCGCACCAGACGCATTGCTGAACTGGTACGTGTTCGACGATTGCGACAGCGTCATCGCCTGAGCCGCAGCACCTCCCGGCGGCGTGGCAGGCGTCAGGCTCTTTACCATCGAAGCGACCGAACCGATGTAGGGAAAGTCCTTCCGATACGTCGTCGTACTCACGATGCCGGTCTGCAGGTCCTTCACATTGGTCTGGGCAAAACCCAGAAAACCTCGCCTTCGAATGTCGATCCGCCCGCCCGAGTAGGTATAAGACGCGCTGACGGTACCGCCGACGCCGTTGCTGCGATCGACCTGCGACACGACATGCGCGGGCGACACAAGGTCAAGTAAGGGAAACACCGTGCCCGTTCCCTTGGTGACAACCGAGGTGTTGGTGCTGGGCTGGTACGTAAGCATGGTCGAGCTGCCGATGCCATTGGCAATGTTCGTTGTCACGTCTGGAGCAGGGCCGCTTGAGATATTAGTCGCGACGTACACACCTGAGGCGGCAAAGCCCACGATGTCCGGAAGGCCGTCACCGTTTACGTCCACGATCATGCGTGGATATTGATTGTTGTCGGTCCATCCGCTCGAAACACCCCACGGATCCGACGTCCAGAGCTGGCGACCGCCGAAGCCCGTTCCGGTGTTCAGCGCGACATAGACCCCCGACGCAGCAAAGCCTACGATGTCCGGAAGGCCGTCGCCATTCAGGTCGGTAACCCTGCGCGGGTACTGATTGTTGTCGGTCCAACCGCTCGAAACACCCCACCGATCAGAGGTCCATGCTTGGCGACCGCCGAAGCCGGCCGTCGCATTGGTCCAATTCAGACTTGTCGAGGGCAAGCATGACCCGCTCGCACCGCAGACCGAAATTTCCGTCACGCGGCTGCGATTGGCCGGACCGCTTTGCTCGTATGCGAGCCGATAGTCCGACACAAAGGTAGACCCCGCGCGGGCCTGGACATTTGTCAGACGAAAGGCGGTCGTGATCCGAGATCCTGCCTGGTACTGCGGAAGGGTGTCCGGACGCGTCGCATAAACGAACTGCACCGAGTTCGACGCGCTGACTTCCGTTGCCGTGTTACCGGTGTAGTCGATCCTGCTCGGATAGAATTGTCCGTTGGTGAGATCGCTGGTGTAGGTGACCGCATAGAAATTCGACTTGCTGTCGCTCACTTTGTTGACGCCCCAGACCCGCGCTGAGGCCTGCCCCTCCGCCAGCAGACGCGAATCGGCGGTGTTGCCAAACTCCATCGTCTGGCCGGACTTGGTGCGGACCTCGAACCAGGCCGGCCCGCTGCCTGCGCTGCCGTGCGAGATGATCTTGGAGAACGATTCGATCTCGGTGCGATACTGCGTGCCGTCGCCACCGTAGGCACCGCTGGTCGCCACAAGCCTCTGCCCATTCATGCAAAAGCGGTCATTTGCATCGAAATTGACACCGCCAGTCCCGCCGTCTTGCGCCAATGTCCTCGCACACCGCCCAATCGAAGGTAGGCCTGCGAGAGCCCATCCCATTCCCAATGGGCCGTTTCCACTCTGGCTACTATAACCCAGCGACAATGCTGGCATCATGCCCGCTAAGCCCGGGGGCACACTGATCGGGACCGAATAGGTCGCAGCCCCCGTTGGGCTTACCGTGAAATTGCCAGGAACAGACATCGTCCCGGCGAATCCAGACTCAGAACCTCCAACAAACACAATTGCGGACATCACGACCGCAATAGCTGGACGCGCCAACGCCCGAGAGGGAGAACCAAAAGCCGGTCTGATCATTCGCACTCTCTTCTGACAATCTGGAAATCGGACGACCGCTCCAACAACGAGCAGTTCGTCTGCTTAGACGCTCACTGCGTAAGCTGGAGACAAATTTGGTAAGGAGGTGGTGGTGGATGCGCCGTTCTCACGACAAGCGCAGCCGCAATCTTCTCACGGTGCGCTGTAGGCGAGCCGCCAAAAGCTGAAACGCGACCAAGTTCGCTCGAGTGCCATCAATATCTTCGAAGTAATCAAGAATCGCCCCTGCATTCCCATTCCAAGGCGCAGCGAAATAAACCTTTAGTTGTCTCAGCCGTCAACGTGCAGCAGCACTTCTCCACAACTCCAGGACTCAAATGCAGAGCTGCATGGAAATGCGTCAATGCAGCACCTGTTGTAGACACATCGGCCGATCAACGCCCGGCAAGAATGGCAGCAAGCACTTATTAGAAGCATTCTTTTCCGCGTGACGGATCCATGATGCTCGTGTGAAGACCCGAGAATGATGAGACCAGCCGGCGCGATTGTTCGCAGCGTTGCGCGGCCGGCCCGAGCTCAGCTCTTCGACACGATCTGAAAATCCAGCAGCCAGTACGGCTTCGCGGGATCATCGGTGAAACGGATGGCTGCGCGATAAGCCCGCTTGTGACGGCCGTCGGTGGCCTCGATCGCAAGCGAAAAGGCGCGCCCTTTCAGCGATGGCGCAACGTCCGCTCCAAGCGTGCTTTGCGCGCGACGGGCCAGGGTTTGGACGACCTGATCGCGCGTCGCGCCGGGCAATGCGAGCAGGGCTTCGAGCGGCGCGAGTTGAGGGTCGAATGTCGGGCGTTGCGAATAAACCGTAAGGGCCGGCTCGATCCTGGCGAACAGGTCCTGCGACACACCAGGAACGAGAAGCAATTCGTTGACGGCATGAAACAGGCGCCGTTGCGGCTGGCCACTTGCACTCACGCCAGGGACCGGCATCATCCGCCACTCGATGATTGACACCGCGAGCGCGGTAGCCTTCTGTGGCTCGAAGCCAACAGACCGAAGCAGTCCGAACAGTAGATCCTGATCCGCAAAATTGAGGTCTATGCGACCGAGCTCGTCCTGGATCCGGACAACTGCGCGCCATTTCCGAAGCTCGAATTGCCGCGGCCGGCCATCCGCGCGCCAGCCCGTTCCCGATGTGGGATCGGACAGGCCGATGGCCGCCCGCACGATAGCCGCCTCCGCCAAGGCATCGGCCTCGGCAGCGTAAAGGCCATTGTCAGCCAGCTTTCGCGACGTTCCGGTTGCATCCATGACTGTCGTGGCGATGACGGCGAGAAGAGCTAATCCCCACAAGACCGAGAGCAGCGGCATGACCCATCTTTCCTCGCTAGCGACCGCGGCAGCGCTTGGTGAGATCATCGAGCACGCAGCCGACGTCGACGTCGATGCGCGGCACGATCAGCAATTCCGGCCAAACCCGCTGATCACCCGATGGAAACCGAACATTGACCCGAATGGCCGCAGGCAGTGCTGTCCCCGCATCCCAACGATCCGCCCACCGCGCCTCGCCGGACGCGACCTTCGGAAGATAGGAGAACGCGACGCCGGCAACGTTTGCGAGCAGCACATCCTTGCGGCCGTTAGTGGCCGCGCGGGGATCGTCGATATCGACCACCAAAGCCGGTGGGCTGGACGAGTTCATCGCAATTGAGAAATTGGATCGGTCGCCACGGCCTCCGGACTGCATCGCAGGTGCCACGAAACGGATCGAGGTCGGCGTCCCCTCGAACTCCAGGCGGCCCGTTCCGTTAGCCTCGCCGATGAGCCGGGGATAGGCCAGGGTGAGACTGTTGCGCAGGAAATCCTGAGCGGCGACGACCCTGTCGAGGGCCGTGGCCCGGAGCGCGGTTCGCTCCCGAATTGTGAGGCCGTAACGGATAGCACCAAGCAGCATGACTGCAAGCAGGCTGGTCAGGACGAGGCCGACCAGCATTTCGACCAGCGTGAACCCGGCCTCGGACGCGTTCTTCTCGACCGGGAAACCATCGGTCATCGCGGCCGCGCGCCTCCAGCGAGACGAAGCGTTGTGAGGCGGATCGATTTCTCGGCTGCCCCCTCGCCCCAGGAGACCTCGGCCGAGACCTCGATCGCAGCGACCGCCGCCCGTCCGTTACCGGGTCCATCCCTGAAGGCCTTGCGGCTCAGGCGCCAGCGCAGGCCATGACCATCGTCGCCCGACGTTTCCCCGGCGCTCGCGGGAATATCAGTCCCGACCCTTGCGACCAGCCCTTGCGCAACCAGCCGCGCCCGGTTGACCGTCTCGGCGTAGCTTTCATTCCCGAGTGCATTGGCGAGAACGTGATAGATCACGCCGAGCGAGAGGGACAGGATTGCGAGCGACACGACGACTTCGAGCAGGGTAAAGCCCTCGGCCGCCAGACATCGTCGCGCCAGCGCGGCGGGCGATCTAATCGCAATCATCGCGCGGGAGCCCCGTCAGCCAGTGAACACAGAGGCGCGCGGTACGGTCCTCAAGTTTGAGGGTCAGGTCGCCACCGGTCGATGAGCCATCAGGATAGAAGCGGATTTCGGCATGGGACCTATCGGTGGTGTCGAGGCCTGCAACCTTCAGTGCGAGCTCGACCTTCTTCGGCAGCATCGTCACGGGAAGTGCCGGCGATCGGAACGTCCGCGCGTTCAGATCGATCACCAGCGAGGCTTCAGTGCCTCTGATGATGGCTGCCGCGCGCGTCGTCTTGAGCGCGTTCAGAAGCGCAGTCTGCGCAGACTCCAGCCGGAGACGGTCAGCCGTCCTGCCGATGAGGGGTTGCGCCAGGGTAAGCCCCAGCGCCGTGATGGCCAGCACGACGAGCAGTTCCAGAATGGTGAAACCATCATCTTGATGCGACCGGGAACGCATCAGCGGCCAACAACGTCGTTGATGCTGAGAATCGCCATCATGACGGTCAGCACCAATCCACCAACGACAACGGCAACGCCCAGAGTGAGCGTCGGCGTCAGGAGCGCCATCGCGCGGTCGATGTCCTTAAGTGCCCTGTCCTCAAAGACAGCGGCAGACCTGAGTAGCATCTGATCGAGTTTGCCGGTCTCCTCGCCGATCGCCATCATGCGGATCGCGGCAGGTGGAAACACACCCTCGTCGCGCAAGGCAACCGCGAGCGGCCGGCCCTCGCGGATAAAACCGACGGCCCTCTCGACCTTGGTTGCCAACAGCCTGTTGCGGATCACCGCCTGCGCGGACATGGATGCCTCGAGCAGAGATACGCCGGCCCGCAGCAGGGTTCCGAGCGTTCGCTGAAAGTTTGCAGTGTCCTGGCTGAGCGCGATCGTGCCAACGACTGGAAGCCTCAATCGATACGCGTCGAAGGCAAGGCGACGTACCGGGGACCTTCGGATCGCCATCCAGCCCGAAAGTCCCATCCCTGCCAGCACAAGCATCCCTAGGACAACAAATACCCAATTGTCGGCCAGTGCCACGAGCAGCAGGAGGGCCCCGGGCATGGGCTTGCCCCCCTCCTGAAAGATAGGTGCAATGCTCGGCACCAGGGCTCCAATGACAACGGCGATCGAGACCACCGCGAGCCCCAGCAGGATTGCCGGATAGGTCAAGGCGGACTTTATCTTGGCGTCCAGCTCTTGCCGTCGCTCGAGCAGGCGGGCGAGCTCTTCGAACGCCGGTCCCAACGTTCCGCTTGTCTCACCTGCACGCACAATATTGATGAAATCACCGGGATAAGTCGAGGGTCGCTCAGTCATGGCGCCGGATAGCGTCGCGCCATTTAGAATGTCCTCCAACAGGCTGTCGCAGGCTTGCCGAAGCTCCCGGGCGGTCGATTGCTCAGCAAGGATGCGCAGACAATCGTCCAACGCCACTCCCGACTTATAGAGATCCGCAAACTCGCGCGCGAAAGCCGCCAGGTAAGCGGGATTTGGACCGGTCTTCGAAAAGAGATCGCGCTGCCACCAGGGCTGCGTGTGCTGTGACACTTCGGTCAGCTTGAATGTCGTCAATCCACGTCGACTAAGAAGGGCATCGGCCGCATCAGCGGACAGCGCCTGGACGCGACCCTCAGCCAATTCCCCTCCACTGCCGTAAGCCTTGTAGAGAAACGACGGCATATCGTCTCACTCCAGGGTCCGACGCATCTTCTGTTCTGGCGTTCGAGGTGGTACCGGCCGCCGGCCATACGGCATGAGGATCGCCAGTTCCCGCCTGAATTCATCGGTCATCTGACGGGCTTCGTTCAGGTTCCGGATGACGTGGGGTGCAATCATGATGACGAGCTCAGTCTTGCCGATGAGATCGTCCTTCATCCTCACTGCGTTTCCGAGAATGGGGATATCTCCGAGGACGGGAATCTGCGTCCTGGTCTTGGTCCTCTTATCCTGGATAAGCCCGCCCAGAGCGAAGGCTTCGCCGTCGTTGACGACCACAGTTGTCCTCACCCGGCGTTGACTGATCGTCGGGGAATTGATCGACGATGTGGTCGTCTCGGAAACGGTCGAGACCTCTTGCTCGATATCAAGTGTGACGCGCCCGCTCTCGCTGATTCTCGGTGTGATCGAGAGAATGACACCGGTGTCCTTGTAGCTGACCGAGTTCACGACCGGTGCCCCGGGCGTCAATACGCTGACGGCCGATTGCGTCGTGATCGGCACCTGATCGCCGACCTGAAGGGCTGCGGTCCTGTTGTCGGCAACCGTGAGTGAAGGAGATGAGATCACATTGACGTCGGTGATCTGGTTGAGCGCCGTCAGTGTCGTCGAGATATTTGCAGCGCGCAACGCATACGAGAAGCCCGGGAACACCGAGCCGATCGATCCCGAGAGATCATCGGTGAAGGTGGCGCTCTGGTTCCTGTTGTTCAGGAACCAACGCAACCCAAAACGCAATTCATCCTTCAGGGTCACCTCGGCGATCATCGCCTCGATCAAGACTTGGTTGGGGATGACATCAAGCGTGCCGATCACGCGGGCAACGCGCCGATAATCGGCGGCGGATGCCTCGATCAGGACGGTGTTCTTGGTCTCATCCGCAACGACTTTGATGCGCGGGCCGCCGGTGCTGTCGTCCTTACCGATCTGAAGGGAAGACGTCGTTTCAGGCCCGGCGGCATCTACGGCTCTTGTGGCTGGAGGTGTTGAGGACTGCGAGCCGCCCACGCCACCAGATTGCATTGACGCACCCGAAGGCTGCTTCATGCCCGAGGTCTGGGCGCTGACCTCGGTATATTGGGGAGCGACGCTGCGGGTACCGCCAGTTTCGCTCGCGCCATCCTTGCCCTGGGTAAACATCGATTGGAGGACGCTGACCAGTTCTGTGGCGCGCCGATTTTGCACCGCGTAGGTATAGAATTGCTTTTCGGTGCCCTCGCCTCGATTGTCCAGCCGGCGGATCCAGGTCGTTGCCCGCGACAGATATTGGGGTTGCGGTGTGATGACGAGAATGGCCCCCATCCGTTTGTTCGGCAAAAAACGGACCATGCCTGCCATCGGGCCTTCCCGCTCGGAGTCAAAAACCTTGCGAAGCTCGTCCGTGATGGCCGCCGGATCACTCATTTTGACGGGCACAATGCCAAAGGACATGCCCTTCATCACATCGACATCGAAAACACTGATGGCGTCGAGAACGCCACTGATATCCTTGTCGTTGCCTGATAGCGTGATGGTATTCCGTGCATCGTCCGTCCGGACGATTGTGCCGCGGGGAGAGATCGGCTCCACTACGCGACGGATCTCCGAAGCGGCGACATATTTGAGCTGGACAACACGTAAGCTCGACGCAATGGCGCCGGTGCTGTCCAGATCACCGTCGATCTGGAGGTTCGCTCCTACCGCAGCCTGGTCCAGCGCAACAATCTTGTAGGTGCCACCCGCATAAATCAATGCGGCGTTGTTGGAGCGCAGGGCGGTCTGGAACAGGCTGAGAGCGGCCGAGCGAGCGACCGGTCCGGGCGTTTGGAGCGTGATCTTTCCGTCGATACCCGGATCGATCGTATATTTCGCGGCAAGCAGGTCGCCGAGAACCGTTTTCGCCGCCTGTGGCACAGATGCATTGAGAAGGTTCAGTGTGACGCCCTCACCGGTTTCTTCCGGCGCTGAGCCCGTAGAACCCGTCGGCTTGGTCCCGAGAAACCGCCCCGAACCATTAAAGAAGGCCGGCTCTCCCGCCGATTTGGGGCCGAGCGGAGACGGGATGGCCTGATTGCTGTAGCTACTGACGGCAGCAGTCCGCGCCGCAGGTGGCGGCCCGTTCCAAGCCTCGCGTACAGTATCCGAAGCACTTTCGATCTGGGTGGTCTGACAGGCCGCAAGCCCGAGCAGAAGGCTGACGGCTGCCAGTCTACCCAAACGCTTGTGACAATTTGCTGACACCGACAACTCCGCTGACTCAAAAACGCCAGCGGCTTCGCGATCTGTCCTCGGCCGCGCTGGGGGGCTGTTCCGAACGCCGCGACGATCGGCTGGGCCAACGGCTCCCGACAACGCAAACCGGGGGCAACGATAGCGCTTGGGTTTGGTCCGACGAAACTATAGCCGAGCGACTTCACACCGCGTGGTTGGATGCTGCTTTTTCCACAACTATCGACCGGTCTGCACAGAATGACATCTTGGTCCCTGCCTTATTTGGAGATACGAGAATTGAAACAATGTCAGGTTGAGTAATGCGCAAGCGTCAGCAGCGTCTGAACCGGTCCGAACGCCCCCTCCGTCGGCTTTTGTTACAGCAAGACGGCTTCACGCTCGTCGAGATGCTCGTCGTGATCACCATCATAGGCCTAGTCGTTGGCCTCGTTGGCCCCCGTGTTCTCAATCATCTCTCGGAATCGAAAACCAAGGCGGCCAGGATTCAGATCGAAGGCTTCGCCCAGGCACTCGACCTCTATTATCTCGATAATGGCACTTACCCGGCTTCGAGCGTTGGACTCACCGCACTTGTGCAGAAGCCAAGCAATGTGGAGCGCTGGAACGGCCCATACCTGAAAGGCAACCTCGTTCCCAACGATCCCTGGGGCAAACCATACGTGTACGCATTTCCGGGAACCCATGGGCTGGCCTACGACCTCGCATCGCTCGGAGCCGATAGCCGCGAAGGGGGTACCGAACAAGCGGCCGATATCGCCAACTGGCAGAAGTAGTGCTTTCTAACAGCTTCAATCTCGACCGGACGAAGAACGACACGTCGACGCTGCTCGATCTTCTCCGCGCACTCGCAGCCCAGATGGTATGCGTCGGACACACCTGGAATCTGACGTTCGCGCCCTTCGGCGGCGCCAGGCCGACCCTGATCCCTGATATCGGCGTTCTCCTGTTCTTTGTCCTCTCAGGTTTCGTGATAGCTTACACACTTCACGACCGCACCGGATACGGCAGCTATTCGTTGCTGAATTACAGCGTCGAACGTTTCGCCCGCATCTATTCCGCTTACGCGCCGGCTCTCTTCCTCATTGCAGCGCTTGACTATGTCGCGTTCACACTCGGCGTGCCGTTGTTCCAGCTCGACAGTCTGACCAGCTTCGTCAGAAATCTCTTCATGCTGCAGGGCTACCCCGGCGAGTGGGGCGGAGGGACGTTCGGCTCAGCAGGTCAGCTGAGCAGTCTCGCGATCGAGTTTCACATCTACTTCTTCGTCGGCGGCCTGTTTTTCTTCTGCAAGGGGCGCAACCGAATTGCCGGCCTTTTGCTTGCAATCGCCGCCGCTGCCCTTCCGTTATTCCATTTTGCGGAGAGGCCGGACGCTTCCCACAGCCTCTTCGTCCTTTGGTTACTCGGCTTCGGTGGCTACTTTGTCGCAATCAACATGAAGATCGATAGGCTCTCGACCGTCGTCAGCGCGGCTCTTTCGTTTCTTCTATTCTGGCGGTGGCGAGTCGCACACGTGCGCGGCGACGAATATGCGCTGGCGGCGCAACCCTACTTTGCGATGTGGTTCGTGAGCCTTGCTATTGCTGCGCAAGGGCAGAACTGGCTCCTACGGTCCAGACCGGTGATCGAGTTCTTCGCTGGGTATTCGTACACCCTCTTTCTCGTACACTATACCATCGTAAAGATCGTCGTGGGGCTCAAGCCGGCACCGCTGTGGATGACGTTCACGATAGCGATTGCCGTCTCGAACTCGGCCGCCTGGCTGTTCGCCCTCGCCACGGAGGCAAAGCACAAGCGGTTCGCGGGCTGGATATTGCGGAAATTTGACTGCTTCCGAATGCCTGTTCGGTAGCGAAGCGTGTGCGATCGAAGAGTAGTCTGTGAGCGCTGGATGCGGTGCCCGAATTCGGGCCGGCCGCGGCCTGACAATGCAGCCTTCCGGGAAGATCGTCGCGAGGCAAGTCAAAAGCAAATGCAGACCGGCTTGAAACAGCTCGGAAGCTGGCCTTACTGTTGAATTTTGATGACAGCGAGTGCATCGTCACCACCGATGGCGGCAATGATGGCCAATGCTCTTATTGTTCGCAAGAACCAGCGTCCACGCTTCCGCGTCGGCCAATATGTCCGCATGTCCACGGATTATCAGTGTTACTCTATCGCGAACCAGCGATGCGACGATTGCGCCTTACGTTGCAAGCCCTAACTTATCGATAGTCCGAACTTAAACAGGCAAAGCGCAGAGCAGCTCGAAAATCGAGAACCGGGCAGCCCCGACCACCAGGGTAGCCCGAACTGATAAGGTTTCGTATGAAACCTTATCAGTCGATGAGCTAACTCCGTTTTGCGACCGAACCTCATCAGTCAATCCCCCTCCGTTTGCGGCGACCCATCCCATCGTTGATCGGCCGCACCGTCGACGCTCCCGACAGGCTATGCGTTTTCCAGGGTGAGATGTTTCGCCAGGATATCGGTCGAAGAAGACAGGCTCGCCGTGCTCCCGGTCCAGACGACCCGGCCCTCGTCCAATATCGCGTGGACGTCGGCGACGGCGCTGCACACCTGTATGCTCTGCTCGACGAGGAGGATGGTGAGCCCACGGGCCTTTAGGTTGAGCATGAGCTCGACCAGCTGATCGACGATTACCGGCGCCAACCCCTCCGTCGGCTCGTCCAATAGGAGCAGATTCGGGTTCGTCATCAAAGCTCGCGCAATCGCAAGCATCTGTTGCTCTCCTCCGGAGAGTCGGCCGGCCGCCGACTTCCATCTCTTTCTGAGCACTGGGAATAGTTCGGCTGCCGCGTCGGGCGTCCAGGGGGAATCCTTCCGATGAGCGATACTGAGATTTTCTCTGACGTCCAACGTGCTGAAGATCGCCCTGTTCTCGGGAACCAACGCCAGACCACGACCGGCGATTTCGTGCGTCGGAACCCCAACTACCGATCTACCGTCGAAAGTGATCGTTCCTTGGGTACGAACTAACCCCATGATCGAGCGAAGCGTGGTCGTCTTTCCGGCACCATTGCGGCCAAGAATGGCAACCGTCTTCCCCCTCTGTACCTCAACATCCACGCCTTGCAGGATGTGACTCTTCTCGTACCAAGCGTGAAGATCGCGAACGAGGAGCGCGGTCATGCGGCTGATCCAAGGTACGCGCTCTTAACGTCGGCGTTCGTTCGAATTTGTTGGGGTGATCCTTCGGCAATCTTCCTACCCTGCGCCAGCACCGTGATCTTATCCGATATATCGAGCACGACGCTCATATTGTGTTCGATTAGAACAACGGTGCGCTCGGGCGCGAGGCTCTTGATGAGAAGCTTGGTTTTATGCACGTCATCCAGCCCCATTCCGGCCAGCGGCTCGTCCAAGAACAGCAGCATGGGATCGGCGGCCAAAGCCATGGCTATCTCGAGAGCACGTTGTGCTCCATGAGATAGATCGCCTGCACGCGCTTCGAGGCGCTTTGCCAGACCGACCTGATCCGCCAATTCCGCCGCGCGCTGACGCGATACTTTCGAAGGATCCCGGCTCCGCCAAAACGTCCATGCCTCGCGACCGGCGACAGCTTGGAGCGCCAACAAGATATTCTCGACCACCGGAAGGTCGCGGAAGATATTAGTGAGCTGGAACGATCTCGAAAGCCCCAAATGGACGCGACGATGGGCGGGGACGTTCGTTATCGGACGGTCCCGAAATGTTATCTCGCCCTGTGTGGGAGCGCGTGTTCCGCTCAAGGCATTGAATAACGTGGTTTTGCCTGCTCCGTTGGGCCCGATGACGGAATGGAGGGAGCCGTGATCGATCGACAAGTCGAGATCGGCAACTGCTTGAAACGAGCCGAACCGTACTCCCAGGCCTTTGGCCGTCAATAGAGGATCAGCCATTGGGAGCCTCCTTCCGGTGGCTTCTCAGCACGTTACCCAACCCTAGAAGCCCGTCGCGCAGGAACAGCACAATCACAATCAGAAGCAATGCAACGATCATGGACCAACGCGGCCACACCGGTGAGATAAAGTCGGACATTGCGCTGAGGACCGACGCCCCGACGAGCGCGCCCAGAGGGGATCCAACTCCTCCTATCAGGGAAGCGATCAGCAACCGTTCGCTTGTTTCGACGTCGACGGCACTCAAGGGCACGAAACTGAGCATGAGCGTGTTCATTGCGCCTGCCAGCGCTGCGATCCCGCCGGCGATGGTAACCGCCGCGAACTTGAAGCGGCGCACGTCGTAACCCAATGCTTCTGAACGGCTCTCGTTGTGGCGGATCGAGTTGAGGACGCTACCGAATGGCGACGCGATTATTCTTTGCACGACGGCAAATGCTGTGAAGCAAAGCAGCGCCAGAAACGCATAGAGCAACCTGGGATTCGACAGCGCGAACTGTCCGAACGCGATGGTCGTTCGCGGCACGTTTCCGAGGCCGTTCTCACCCCCGGTCAGCTTCGGAAAGGCGAGTGCGAGAAAAAAGCCCATCTGCGCGAATGCCAATGTCAACATCACGAAATAAACGCCTTGACGCCGCACGATCAGCAGCCCGGCAGCAGCCGCTAGAAGGCATCCCGCGACAGATGCTGCCAAGGCGGCAACCGACGCATTCATGCCGAAGTCACGAATGAGAATGGCGGATACGTAGGCCCCCAAGCCGAAATAAAGCCCTTGACCAAATGAAAGCAGACCGACCGATCCGAGAAGCAACGTGCAACTTAAGGCGCCCGTCGCGACCACCAGGATCTCGCTCGCCAGTGTCAGCGACGGCAAAACCCAAGGCAACGCGACGAGAATTGCCCCGATTGCGACAGTCGTTCCATTCGGAAAGCGCGGGCTTGCATTGGTCATCACGACCGCCCCATGAGCCCGGTCGGGCGGAACGCCAGAATCATCGTCATGACGCCATAGATCATGAGATGAGCTCCTCCTGGCCAGATCATGCTCATGAGCGATTGGGTGATCCCGATGAGCAGTGCCGCCAAAAGCGCTCCGCTGAAGCTTCCAAGCCCGCCGAGGATCACGACGACGAAAGCGATCGCGAGGGCCTCACGACCCATGAGCGGCTCGACGCCGCGTAACGGCGCAGCCAGAGCGCCGGCGAGGCCTGCGAGCGCCCCTCCGAAGGCGAATGCGCCCATGAAGATCTTGCGGGAGTCGAATCCGAGCAGCCCGACCATTTCGGCATTTTCCGCTGCGGCGCGCAGCATGGCGCCGAGACGGGTGCGCTCGATTGCCAACCACATCACTACAGCCACCACCACGGCCACTGCCACGACGAACAGCCGATATGACGGATATACGAAACCTCCGAGGATCACGACGCCGTTGAACATCTCCGGCACCGGCACATTCTTTCCCAAGGTGCCGAAGATCATGGTCACCGTCTCCTGCGCCAGGATCGCGAGCGCGAAGGTCATCAGTATCTGCGCCTCGTGAGGCAAATTGTACGTCCGCTGCAACAGCACTCGCTCGGAGACAAGTGCGAAAATCGCGGCCAGAAGCGGACTAATCAGCAGGGCCGGAAGAACGCTTCCGGTCCATTGAGCTATCGCGAATGCGGCGTAGGCGGAGACCATGTAAAACGCCCCGTGCGCGAAGTTCACAAACTGCATCAGGCCGAAAATCATGGTCAGACCGATCGACAGGATGAAGTAGATCATTCCAATGCCGACGCCGTTTAGCGCTCCGAAAATGAATACCTGAGTGGACATCGAGGCGGCTATAGCTTGCAGCCCGTCTTGTCGGGCGAGAGGAACGCCTTCTCGGCAGATAAGACCTCAACGTAGTCATCTTTGTCACGCATCTTGGCCTTCGGCTTGCCCAACAGGAGATAATAGTCCTTCAAGACTTGATGATCTTCCGCACGAACCGTCTCGAGTCCCGTCGGGCCTTCGTAGCTGAGCGTCTCGAAGGCTTTGATCACCGCCGGCACGTCCGTGCTACCTGCCTTATTCAGAGCTTCTACCGTCGCCTGCGTACAGGCCCAGCCGGCGGTCAGAAGATAGCTGGGCGTCACTTTGAGCTTCTCCTTGATCACTCCCGAGAGCAGCCGATTGCCGGGGGTATCCACGCCATGCCAGTAGTTTGCACCGAAATAGACGCCCTCGCAGATATCCGGGCCCAGAGACTGGAATTGATCGAGGCCCGTAGACCAAACGACGACAATTTTCGTGTTGCGCTTCATCCCGAAGCTGACGGCCTGCCGCAGCACGTCGATCGTCTGGCTGCCGAAATTGCAGATGCAAAGCACGTCGGGCTGCGCCGCGATTGCAGCGGTGATGAAGCCGCTATACTCGCGATCGCTCAGAGAATGATAGCTGTTGCCAATGTGCTGGCCACCGAGCTCGCCTAATACATTCTTCAGGTTCTTCAAGAGACTGTCGCCGAAGACGTATTGACCTGTGATCGTGTACCACTTCTTCGCGTCGGGGAACTGCTTCATGAAGGGGCGCACGGTGGTGTTCACCGCGCTGTAGGTCGCGACCGGCCATCGAAAGGTATTCTTGTTGCAGAGCGAACCGGTCATCTCGTCGGCGCCGGCCTGATTGATGTAGACGCCACCGCTGTTTGCGACTTCCTTCGCGACCGCCAAAGCGATGGCGCTGTTGGTGCAATTCATGAAGAAGCGGATGCCGCGATCACGGATGGCATCCTGCGTCAGCCGCACGGCCCGACCCGGATCGCCCTGGTCGTCCATTTGCACGTACCGAAGAGGCTTGCCCGCAGCGGTCTTGTAGTACTCGAAGGCGACCTTGCTACCGATATCGACTTGTTCGCCGATATTGGCGAATGTACCGGAAAGAGACACGAGACTACCGATTTCGATCGCATCTTGCTGCGCCCAAGCTCGGCGCAGCAACGCCGGTGCCGCAATTCCAACCGCTGCAGCAGCCAAGATCTCCCTACGATTGCGCATTGAACCCTCCAGTAGAAGACAGTCGATGGAACAGCGCACTCGTAGCGCGCACTGAATTACAATGCGATACGGCCGCATCTATTTATATTAGATCGCAGTGGGCGCTCGCATGCAACACAAAAGCTTCACTTAACGTCGTGGAATGCGCGCTTTCGTCGTTTTGCCGCAGGTGCACGCGATCTGGGCGGGCAGCTCAAGTAGTGGACAACGAACCGTGGTTTGCGGAGCAAACGCGCTCCGCAATAGTAAATCTTGTGAACGACTTGCCGACAGCGAATAGAAGCGAGAGAGGACGCGCGCCGAGCGCGCGCCCCCTGACTCAAACGGAGCGCGGCGGAATGGTCTCCGCGATCCAGCGCGCAATACCGGCGAGACGGTCATCCGTGTGCTGCTGGCCGATCACCTGGACGCCGACGGGAAGCCCTTTCACCGCGAGCATCGGTATCGTGATCGTCGGTGCTCCAAGCAGCGACGTAACGGCATTGTAGTTGGGAAGCCCGGTGGTGTGGACCACGCCCGAGTCGACCCCCTTGTTGTCGAGTCGCGGCGCTGGACCGATCGAAGACGGGGAGATGACTGCGTCGGCGATATGTGCAATCGATGCATGCGCGGCTCTTGCGATTTCCCGTCTTGAAATCAGGAGCCGATAGTCATCCTGCGTCATTTGCCGCGCGATATCGAGGCGAGACGTGAGGCTATCGCTGAGGCCTCCGCCGAATTGCTGCACGAGATTCTCGAGCGACCAACGCATTTCATACGCGCAGACGTCCCGTGTTATTTCCAGGCTCTCCCCGATCGCTCGTTCGAATGCCTCAACGAGAGAATGTTCGCTGCGACGAGTGATCTCGACACCGGCGCGACCGAGATCGGATAGCAGGTCCTCGAAGGCGCCTCTCGTATCGTGGTCGAGTTCGGACCACCCCTGCGCCTCCATGACGATAAGTCGCGTGGGTCGCTCAGCCGCGCGGAGTTCCGAGCCGCCGAAGAGACCCGGATATCCCGGATCTCCGCCGGAGCGCTTTGCAATCTCGATCGAGACATGCCACATGTCCGCCAGACTTCCGGCATGGACACCGAGATGGCTTTGACTAAAGCCTTGGCGCTCGCCCCGGTTCAGGGCGCCCATCGTCGGCTTAATGGCGTAATTCGCACAGAAGCTTGCCGGCCGGATGACGGAGCCGACAACTTGGGTTCCGATCGCAGCCGGCACCATACCCGCTCCGATCACCGCCGCGGAGCCGCTCGAGGATCCTCCCGGGGTGTGGATCGGGCTAAAGGGATTCGTCGTGGGCCCAGGATGAGACATCCCCAGCTCAGTGGTCACCGTCTTTCCAAGAACGATCGCACCGGCCGCTCTGAGCGCTTGAATGCAAGCGGAATCTTGCTTCGGAAAGTTGTTCTCGTACAACGGCGAGCCCATGCGGGTGGGCATATCCCTGGTCATCAGGAGATCTTTGATGCCAACGGGCATGCCGTCGATCGACGATAGCGGACGTCCCGATTGATACCTCTTGGTCGACGCATCCGCAGCGGATCTCGCTCCGGGGATGTTCATCTCGACCCAAGCACGTAGGACGGGCTCGCGGGCCTCGATGACCTCCAGACATTTCTCCAGATATTTTCGTGGGTTGCTCCCTCCCTCCTTGAATGCGGGCACCGCATCGTGGAAGGTGAGCGGCCGAAATTCGGCCGGGTTATATTGCTTTGACAATGGATGACCCCTTCAGTTTGTTTCGAACGTATTGCAATACAATACAGTCGGATCGTTATATAATGTCTACTCTGGCGCATGACGTCAACGTCCCGACGTTGCGTTGGAGTTCAAGAAATGAGCAGGGAGACTGTGATAATGGCCAAGCGTGCGACCGGACGGAAGCAGACGGCCCGATCGGATGATCGCGAGGACAAGCTCTACGTAAAATCGGTCGGCAAGGCCTTCAGGATATTGGAGGGGTTTGCGGACTCCACAAACGCTTTATCCTTATCCGAACTGGCGGAAGCGGCCGATCTGGACAAGAGCGCAACTCAGCGGCTCGTCCACACCATGGTCAAATTGGGATATCTTGAGCGGACGAGTCTCGGTCACCGGCCGGGTCGACGCCTCCTGCAGAGATCGTTCGACTATCTGCGCGGACATCCGCTGATCACGCACTCCCTGCCGATCCTGGCCGAACTCCGGCGCGACGCCCAGGAAAGGATCGATCTCAGCTTGTTTGACGATGTCGCGATGTTGTATCTCGTCCGCCTCCAAAGCAAACGCGACAGTCTTTACGGATATCTCAGCGGAAGAAGCGTTCCGACCTTCTGCACGTCGGGAGGGCGCGCCGTATTATCCCAGCTTCCCCTCGAGCAAGTAAAGGACATCCTCAATCGGTCAGAGCTCGTCAAAGTGACGCCCAAGACGGCGATTGCCAAGGAGCATATCCTTGCCCGCGTCCAAGAGGCGCGGGACGCGGGCTACGCGGTGGTCGTCGAGGAAATGATGGTCGGGGAAATCGCGTGCGGCGTCGCCATTCTCGATGATACCGGAAAGCCGATCGGTGCGGTTCACGTCGCTGGCTCCTTGGCCGAATGGTCCCCACCCGACTTCGAGAAACGGTTCGCCCCGCTTGCTGTGCATGCGGCACGCGCCATTTCCGCTGTCTGAATTGCAATGCAATACTCACGCATCACAATTTGACCTATCCTTCGATCCATGGAAAGGTCTTCTCTCGCAAACCCGTTGTGAGAGAGGAAACATGAAGCGTTCTGCGATCGTTACAGGCGCCGCCGGAGCAATTGGCCGCGCCACTGTCGCAAGACTTGCTGCGTCCGGCTTCGGCATCATGCTCGTAGACCGCGATGAGGAGGCTTTGAAGGAAGTCGTCGGTAGCACCGCAGGAACGTCGGTCTATTCGCACGTTGCGGACGTAACCAATCCCGAAGATGTAAGAAGCGCGACAGAACATGCCATCGCGTCCTTCGGGACGGTCGACACGCTCATCAACATCGCAGGTGGCGGCGGCCCCAAAAAGACTCTCGGTATAGAAGACATCGATTTGGATCTCTGGAATCACGTGATGGCTCTAAACGTGACCAGTACGTTCCTGTTCTCCCAGGCCGTGATGGCCGGCATGGGCAAGAAAGGCTTTGGGCGTATCGTCAACTTTTCTTCCATTTTGGCGTTCGGCGAGAAGGGACCACCCACGACGGTGCCTGGCCGCTTGGCTTATGCGACCGCTAAGGCCGCGCTGATCGGACTAACGGCCCAGCTCGCAAAGGATGTCGGCAAGAACGGCATCACGGTCAACTGCATCGTGCCTGGCCTTATTCTCGGTCAGCCGGGGACCCGAGTGAGGGGCCGATTCGATGCGTTGCCGGATAGCGAGCAGGCGCGAATGCTGGAAGGCTATCCATCGGGTCGTGCCGGGACGTCCGAGGACGTGGCCGCTGCCGTCGAGTTCCTCGTGTCCGAGGGAGCCGGCTATATATCGGGCGTCGCCCTTCCCGTCGATGGAGCCTACCTCTGATTTCGCGGTGCGGCCAAAGAGAGATCGCCGACGCGAACGCGAGCGATGGTTCAAGGCGCTGCTTCGGCCCGAAAGGAAGAGGCGGCGCGATGAGCGCCATTTTCGGCCTGCCGATCCGCTGTATGGTCGGCAGGGCGATTTTCGCTTCCCTTTATGCCGCGACTTCGCGATCGAGCTTCGGCTTGAATGGATCCCGCAAACCACGTTGTTCAAGTAGCGGAAGCGCCTGAGAGATGAAGCGGTGAAGTCCGTCGTCGAAGTCGACGAACGAGCAAAGCACTCCGTCCAGGCCCGCATCACACAAGCCCTCCATCTTCTCAGTGATTATGTCCGCGGTTCCGACGAGGATGTTGCCTCCGGCTCCGGCAGCGATTCGCTTTCGGAGCTCCTTCATCTTTTCCGGTGAAGCTATCTGCGACTGCGCACCCACTCCAGCGGACCAGGCATCGACGCTTTCGACATCCTCCATCTCCACCGCGTAATGGTGGAGATACTTCTCGGCGTCCTCCTTGGTGTCCCGCTGGACGACTGGACAATAGGTCCAGACCTGAACTTCGCGTCCGAAGGAACGCGCCGTATTCTTGTACATGTCGATCTGCCGCTTCCATTCGGAAGGATCATCGGATTGCAGGATGACGAAGCACAAATCGGCGTGTTGACAGGCGAACCTCATGCCCCGTGGCGACCCACCGGCGTTCATGATGGGCGGGTGCGGCTGCTGCACCGGCTTCGGCATCGACGCTCCGCCGGATACGCGGTAGAATTTTCCCTCGTAGTCGAACTCCTCCTTCTCCGTCCACATCTTCTTGATGACGGTAAGCCATTCCTCGAGCTGTTCGTATCTCTCGTCATGTTCGCGCATCGGCGCGCCGAACATCTCCAATTCGTGCTTGTTCCAGCCGCCGACAATGTTCAAGCCCAGGCGACCGTTCGAAATGATATCGATGGTCGCACATTGCTTAGCGCAAGTTATCGGGTGGATAGTCGGCGCATGCGAGGTCGGCATGACGGCCGAATAATTGGTGGCCTGCGCGATTCCTGCGGACCAGGTAAACGGGTCCAGAACAATGCCGCTCGTATGATCTGGCTTGCCCGGCATGTAGGCCTTCCATCGCGCGTACGCCACGATCGCCTCGAAACCCGCGGCATCGGCCGTTTGGGCAGTTCGAACGGAGTTCGGCCAAGTCGGCTGATACAGTTCGGGAACCTTGGTTTGCGCACCGCCCTTCCCGTTCGTCCCGAATATGCCGAGCTTGAGTTTGTTGTTGTTTCTGAGAGGATTTGTCATCTGCTTCGACTCCGCTGACCGCGTTGCATTTTATTCCGGCTCTCGATAGGCCGGAATATTGTCCAGCCGACCACCAAACGCTTCAATGATCTCCCGCGTCTTACTGATCTGCGCTGCAGAGAAGCGCATCAGCTTGTTCGCCTCGGCCGCGTGCGCGAGGCGGCCAAGCTTCGCATTTTGCTCTAGACCGAGCACGGTGAGCTGCAACGACCCGTCGGAGCCACGACCGATCCACTCCTTGCGCTCCAGCGACGCGATCCCATCCGTTGCCGTATCCAGATCCAGGAGGGAGACGCGTGCGAGCCCCTCGAGACTGAGCCCCGGACTGAGCTCGAGGTGGTACATCAAGCGGCTCTCGTTCATCGTGAAGCCGACCGAGTGGGCCTCTTCGCGAAATTCCGAAGCCCTCTGCAGAAACGCTCTCCTAAACATGGTAAGGAACGTCGGATACTGATCGCCCCGCTGGTCGGCATTGGTTGGGGCCGCATCCACATTGTCGATCGCCAAGCTGAACCTTCCTTGACTGAACACGAGCGGCCGGCGCTCGTAGCGAGCAAAATAGCTTACCTCGCCGACCACGATGAGGTGATCGCCACCCTCGTATTCCGCTCTTCGGGCGCATTCGAACTGGGCCGTCACTCCAGCCAACAACGGAGCGCCAGTCGCTCCCGGCTCCCAGTCCACGTCTTTGAACTTGTCCGTCCCCGACTTGGCGAATTGGGAAGCCAACTGGGCCTGGTCGGACGCAAGGACGTTGATCGCGAACGACTTCGCCGCCGCAAAGATGGGCCAACTGGTAGACGTTTTCTTGACGGACCAGAGCACCAAGGGTGGATCGAGGGAGACGGAATTGAACGAGTTGGCTGTGATGCCCGCACGCACCCCATCGGATTCGGCGGTGATGATCGTCACGCCGGTTGAGAAGTGGCCTAATGCGCGACGAAAAGCGTCCGAGTTGCCTTGCGGCGCACCGCTCTCCAGAGCGCCAGGCCGATTTGAGTTTGTCACTCCGCCCTCCTTGAGGTTTCGATGAGCCAAGATCTCGTTCTCAGCTCATAAGTTTCGCCAGGCCCACGGATCGCTCGATGGCGAGGACCGCCAGAGCCGATAGAAGAATAAGGATGGTCGATACCGCGCAGATCGTCGGATCAGCGTAGAACTCCGTGTAGTTGAAAAGTTCGATCGGAAGCGTGGTCATGCCCGGGCCGACCACGAAGAACGACACGGCGAATTCATCAAAGGACATGATGAGGCTGAAGATCGCGGCCGCGAGAAGCCCCGGCCGCAGCAACGGAACGAGCACCTCACGCCAAACGAATGCTCGGCGAGCTCCCAGCACGGCAGCCGCTTCCTCAAGGTGCGGGTCGATGCTGTGGAAGGTGCCGATCATCGCCCGTACGGCATATGGGAGCGTCACGATGGTATGCGCAACGATCAATCCGGGAACGGTACGAAGAAGGCCAAGCGAGCCTAGGACCATCGTCAACGCGATAGCCAGGACGATAGAAGGGAAGATCAGCGGCGACAGCAACACCAACTCCAATAGCCCTTTGCCAGGGAACGCGCGTCGCACGATCGCGTAGGCGGCCAGCCCGCCAGCTACGAGTGAGATGAGAGTTGCGAATACGGAAACTGCGACACTCAAAAAGAACGACCTGATGAATTCCGCGCGCGAGATCGCATTTGCGAACCACTTGAACGTAAAGCCGTGGATCGGAAACGTGACGGTCGGATCGGTGTTGAATGCGCTTGGAATGACAATGAGGATCGGCAGCAACAGAAAGACGACCACGATCCCTACGATCCAAAGATTGAGGACCCTCCAGACGGACGGAAGCGACCGAGCGGACTCTATCATTATCAACGCCTCCCCAATCGACGAATTAAGATGCTGTACCCCGCCACAAGAAGCAGCGTGAAGAATGTCAGAAGCATCGCCGAAGCCGCACCTGCCGGCCAATCGCCGGTTTCGAGGATCTGTTGCTGGATCGCCGTGGCCAGAACAGTCACGTTGCCTCTGCCCAACCAGAGCGGCGTGAGGTACACGCCCGTCGTCAGGCAAAACACGATGATGCTGCCTGTGGCCATTCCGTGCGCGGAAAGCGGAAGAACGATCTGCAGGAAGGATCGGACGGGACGTGAACCCAGTGTCGCCGCTGCTTCGCTGAGCGACGGGTCGATCCGGCCGAGCGTGGACGTGAGCGACAAAATCATGAACGGGAGAAACACATGGACCAGGCCGATCGCGACCGTCCAAAAGCTGCGCATCATCTGCACGGGCGCGGCAACCAGTCCAAGCCCGACCATCACTTTGTTGAGCAATCCTTCGTTCCCAAGCAGTATGGTCCAGCCGAACATCCGGACCACGATGCTGACGATCAGCGGCGTCAGCACGGCCAGAAACACGAGATGCGCGATCCTCGAACGACCGAGCACAAGGAACCATGCCACCGGGTAGCCGAACAGCAGGCAAATCAAAGTCACCACTGTCGCCAGCGAGATTGTCCTTAACCCGGCTTGCAAAAGAAATCTGTTCTGGAAGAACTCGCGATAGTGCTCAAACGTGATGGCAGTCCAGCCGGGAAAACTATCGAGAACGGAGATGCCTAACATCAACACGGCAGAGAGCACCATGAGGCAGCCGACCACCGATGCCGGGGTCAGCAAGATCAAAAGAGGGGTGTCCTTGGTCGCTGTGGTCATCCGCCGCATGCTCAGTTAATGAAAGCGCCGCCGTCGACGTCGATGATCTCTCCGGTCAGATAGTTGGGTTGTACCGTCGCGAGAAATTGTACGATCACCGCGATGTCATCAGGAGTTCCGATGCGTCCCAACGGAATCCCGCGGGCGATCATCTCTTTCCCTTGCTCACCGATCATTTTGAGGGTCAGCGCGGTCTCGATGAGACCAGGACATACGGCGTTTACGGAGATGTCGGGCGCCAGCTCCTTAGCCAATCCACGCGTCAGTCCCAAAATCCCGGCCTTGGAGGCGGCGTACGCGAATTTGCTCACAGCGGACGGCGTACCACCCGTGTGAGCGTTAACCGAAGAAATATTGATTATACGTCCGGCGGCGGCTTCGACCATGTGGGAGGCTATGGCCTTGCACCAATTGAATGTCCCTTTGAGATTTACCGCTATTACAAGGTCCCATTCCTGTTCGGTAATGTTGAGCAGTCCCTTTGGCTGGGACACGCCGGCGCTATTGACCAGGACATCGACTCGTCCCCAAGCATCCATGATCCGCTTTGCGTTCGAATGTACGCCATCGAAGGATCGAACGTCGTCCGTCAGGGGCATCAGTTCGCTCCGTTCGGCTCCTAATGATGCCGTCGCGCTCTCCAGGTCGGGCTCGGAGATATCGGTAATAGCGACACGAAATCCGCTGGTGATCAGCCGCGCGGCGCACGCGAAGCCTATTCCTTTTGCTCCTCCGGTCACTACGGCAACGGGCTTTTCGGACTCGGGCTTGATCATCTATTGTTCTCTTACGGCTTGGCCGCACGCGGTTGGAATGAAAAGGCAGCAGTGATTTTCAAAGGACCACAATGTTGCGAGCGTCCCAGTTCACCCAGATGGGCTGGCCAACCCGAGGGCCTTCGTCATCGCGGTTCGACCTGTTCGTGATCAGAACAGTGAGTGGTTTCTGCAAACCGACGTCGACGAAACAATGGGTGACGGAACCGGAATAAGACACGTGCACGATCTTTCCGGGAAGCGAGCTTCCTGCAGCACCGGGCACTTCAGCGAGCGACAATTTTTCAGGCCTGACGAAGATCGAAACGTCCGCCGCAGATATCACGTCGGGAGGCAGCTCCAAGACCGCCTTCTCTGAAATCGCAATCCGCTTCTTCCCATCGGATTCGACGACCTTACCTTGCATAAGGTTCGACATTCCTATGAAGTCCGCCACAAAAGCGTCGCGGGGGCGCTCATAGATCTCCTTCGGACTGTCGTCTTGCAGGATTCGCCCATCGCTCATGACGGCGATTCTGTCAGAAAGCGTGAGCGCTTCTTCTTGGTCGTGCGTTACCATCAGCGTAGTGATACCGATTTCCCGCTGAAGCATCTTCAGTTCGACTTGCATCTGCTCGCGTAGCTTACGGTCAAGCGCACCCAGAGGCTCGTCCAGCAGAAGTAGTCTGGGATCGGTTACGAGCGCTCGGGCCAACGCCACACGCTGTTTTTGGCCGCCCGACAACTTTTCGGTAGATCGCGGACCGAAATCGTCGAGCCGGACGAGCTTAAGCGCATCCTGGACCTTCGCCTCGATCGTGGTTCTGGAGACCTTTCGCGTCCGCAAGCCGAAGGCGATGTTCTCGGCGACCGTCATGTGCGGGAACAACGCGTAATTTTGGAAGACAACGCCAATATTGCGTTCCCAGACGGGAACGCCGGTGATGTCCTTGCCTCCCAGCGCGATCGTACCGGAGTCAGGCATTTCTAGACCGGCGATCATGCGGAGCAAAGTCGTCTTCCCGCAACCGCTGGGACCGAGCAAGCTGATGAACTCCCCGGGTTTGATCGCAAGAGAGACGTCCTTGACCACCCTCGCGCCGCTGAAACTCTTGGCAATCGAGTGAAGGCTGAGCGCCGCTATTGCGATTTGTCCGAGCATCATCGTCTTAAGACTTCAAGGTGCGTTCGATGAGCGCTTTTGTCGCCGCGAATTTTGTAGCGACCTGCCGTGCATCCAACCTGATGAGCCTCTTGCCGGCGTCCCCAGCTGAAATCACCGCGGGATTGGTCTGAAGTTCGGACGGAATCGCCAAGGATCCGACCGCAGGTGAAATGAGAGCGTTCTTCAGCCAAGCCGTCTGGCACTCGTCCGACAGCCAGGCATTGAGATACCTTTGAACAAGCTCTGTGACCTTCGGCGAAAATCCCACGCAGGATTGCAGCTGATTGGACCAGAGGGTCGCTCCCTCCTTTGGAAAGGCGAACGCGACGCGTTTTCCTTGGAGACGCGCCTGCTCGCACCAGGCCCCCCAATGTGGCGCGAGCCACACTTCTCCGCGATGGACCATATCTTCTTCGGCAATGGGTGAGGTCGACCACACTCCGATATTCTTGCGGTAGGGCTCCCACGCCTTGACGCCATCCTCCACCGATGGAGACTTGCCCGTCGCGACGGCCGCCATGGCGTAAGCATCGAAGTAGGTGTCCCACATCGCTACGCGCCCCTCGTACTTGGGATTCCAGAGATCCGTCCAAGACGTCGGCGGTTCGACCCGATCCGGGTTGTACATGATCCCGAACGGTGTCTGCTGGAACGTGACGCCGTCACCTCCGGGCAGCAGCAGATCCTTGGGAACCCGCTTCGCGTTTGGCATGTATTCCGGGTTGATGGCCGCCCACATCTTGTCGATCGACCCTCGCGCCGAGAATAGATCGTTGAACATTCCGCCGCTGATCACCGGATTGTTCCGTTGCGCAAGCATCTTCGGATAGGCGGCGGCGTTGGCGGACACTTCCAGCTGAATGGCGACGCCGGGGTACTGGCTCTTGAAAATCGGAAGGGCAACGTTGTTTATCGTGTCCGCCACCGGTCCGCCCTGAATGAGGATCGTCAGTTGGCTCACATCTTCGGAAGACGATTGCGCCAGTGCCTGTGCGAAGGTCGCAAGATCGCCTCCCGCTGCCCCCAGGGCAACAAGTCCCTTAAGGATTGTGCGCCTGTTGATCGATTCAGACGTGGAATTCAGTCCCAAAACCTTCATCAGATCCTCCTATCGTTGCGCGTCGGAGGAAGGCCTGTTCCTTCTCCGAGATCCCAGTACAGTCCCGCCATTCCTCGTAACCCTTCCCGGACCACCGAGATGGGCACATGCTCGTTGACGCCATGGTTTGCCGCAGCCGGATAGGAGTGCGGTATCCAGATCGTGCGCATGTTCAGCAACTCGCTGAAAATGTCGTTGGGAAGCGATGCGCCGACGTTCGGAAGGACCACGACCGATTTTCCGATCGACCGCTCGAGCGATCCACGAGCCCAGCCCACCCAGGGGTCGTCAGGATCGAGACGTGTGGCGTGAAATACCTCGTCATCCGTCTGCGAGACCTGGATCTTTCCCAAACCGCAGCGGTCGAGATGCTCCCGGAGCGCGGGGAGGATCCGATCTTCATCCACGCCGACAACGAACCTGAGCTGGCACACGGCGAAAGCGGAAGCCGGAACCGCGTTCATCGGCGACCCGGGACGCCCGGCTTCGAACGCCAACACCTCGAACGAGGTCCAGCCGTAGACTTTCTCGGCGGCGCTTAAACCAGGCTCGCCCCAGCCATGGTCGATCTTCGGGCCCTGCTCATCGTCCGAAACGACGCAGTCGCGAAGCGCAGCGCGTACAGCCACCGGAATTTCAGGAGGAAGCCACTCGGGGATTCGTATTTGACCGGTCGCGGATGCGATCGAGCTGAGGCCGTGCGCGAGCTGAAGCGCCGGATTGCTGAGCAATCCACCCCAATTTCCCGAGTGGTAGGTGCCGCTTCTCGCGTCGATACAAAGTTTGAAACTGATGGCGCCTCTCGCGCCGAGATATATGGTCGGCCGATCGGCCGAGATGCGCGGGCCGTCGGAGGCAATGAGTATATCGGAGCGTAGAAGGTCTCTGTTTTCGGCGCACACCTGGCGTAAGCCGGGCGATCCGACCTCTTCGCCGGTCTCGATCAGAAACACCGAATTGAAGCCAAGATACCCGCGGGTCTCAAGCACCGCCCGCATCGCGGCCATGTTCAGGTAGTGCTGGCCCTTGTTGTCAGCGACACCTCGGCCGTACCAGCGCCCCTCCCCAGCCGTAAGCTTCCAAGGCGTCAGATCCTGACGCCAACCGCCCAACCCTTCCACTACATCGCCATGTCCATAACACATGATGGTGGGCAGCGACTCGTGCTCCTGCCTCCGCGCGACTAGGAAAGGGCCCTTTGCTTCCCGATGCTCGATGATGTGGCAGGCGAATCCCAATGCTTCCAGGTACGGGACGACGAGTTCGGTCAGGTACGCGACGAGCCCGCTCCGCGAATCCGCCCGCTGACTCTCGGTCCGGCAAGCTATCGCCCGCGACAACTCCTCGAATAGCGTCCCGTCCTCCAACGCCGCCTCGGCGGCGGCGATGGCAGCTTCCCTGCTCGGCCGCTCTCGCTCCGCTCCGCCGATCGTGCGGTTTGTTAGGGTCATCCTCATGAGTTATCGCGAACCCATCGGGCCACTTCGCCGTGCGATGCGAACCAAACGTCACCGAGCGATCTGGCATACCGAATGATCTCCTCGAGTATCCAGATGCGCGATCGATACGTGATAATGTGAGGATGCATAGTCAGATTAAAGATGCCTCCTTCGTTGTAGGCCGCATCTAGCTCACGCTTGAAGATGTCGAAGACATCGGCCGGCGGAGTGTATGGGCGCAAGCCTTGAAAGCGGTTCATCATGAAATAGACCGCGTCATCCCGCACCCACTCGAAGGGCACCTCTACGATACCCGACGGTTCACCGTTGATCAGAAGCTCGTAGCAATCGTCGTCGGCGCCGAGCGAGGAGTCGTATTCGAGACCGGTCTCCTGCAGCAGGCGCAGAGTGTTCTCGCTAAAATCGGCGGACGGGCTGCGTAGCCCGTAGGGACGCTGCCCCGTGATGGATTCGATGGTGTCGATGGAACGCAGCATCAGATCCCGCTCATCGTTGATGGCGAGAACAGAGTTGAGCTCGTGAATCCAGCCGTGAATTCCGATCTCGTGACCGCCATCCACGATCCGCTTCTGCTCGTCTGGGTACAGCATGGCCGTAACGGCAGGCACGTAAAAGCTTGCAGGCGCCTCGTACTTCTCCAGGAGCGACAATATTCTAGGCACTCCCACGCGGTTGCCGTACTGTCCCCAAGCCAGCCTGCCGATCGATTTGCCGCCTTCGCGTAGTTCGCTCGTGTCATGGTCGGAATCGAACGAAAGAGCGATGGCGCACTTCGCGCCGCCCTTCCAGTGCTGCGGCTTGAGAGACCGCCCTGCGCGAACCCTGGAAACGAGTCCGCGCCAATGCTTCTCAGGCCATTGCCACGGTTCCAATCCGCCGGCGGTCTCGCTCATATTGGCATTCCCGTTCTTTGAGGATGCCCGACGCTAGGGTTTACCGAGTTGCGAATCCAATCCGAAATCCTTTTGTCAGCAGTAAGCGAAACTTTTGGCGAAACCGGATTCACCACAAACAACGCTTGGCGGGCGCAGCGCAAACGCTAAGAGCGACCGCGTCAGACGGCATTTAATCGAGCGCTGTTGCTATTCGATCTCGGTCGCCGTACGCCGCGACTTCGAGCCGGACTGACGTTGTCCAATTGTCTTCCCGGAAAAGTCGATCAGAGGTCGCGCACCTTCATCGAAGGCCATCCCATTTAGCTGGTGCGCGTGTCGATCTGCGACAGCCACCAGGCGCATCACGACCGCGGCGGCTAGTGCACGGCATCTCGCGCCTGTGGATTGCGAATGCCCGGTCAAGTGTCAGGCACTTACGCCCGTCCACCATCCACCGAAATGACTTGCCCGGTAATCCAGCTCGCCTGATCACTAGCGAGAAATAGAGTCGCGTTGGCAATATCCTCGGGTGTGCCCAAGCGTCCGGTATTGATTTGCGCCAGGACCTGAGATCGGCGCTCTGGCGTCCATCCTTCCCATTGGTTTCGAGCATCCGGACTGGAAAGGATGAAGCCAGGGGCGACCGAATTGACGGTTACGCCGCCACCCGCCAATCCGACCGATAGCTGCTTCATCAGTCCGATGACGGCATGCTTGGACGATGTGTACCCGTGAAGACCAGTCAGGCTCGGTCGAAGGCCGGCTCCCGACGAAATAACGATGATCCGGCCCCACTTGGCTTTCGTCATGACCGGAGCTGCAGCCTGCGATAGCCAAAGCGCGCTTTTGACATTCGCACCCATGATGCGATCCCAATTCTCATCGGTGATCCCATCCAGGGACAGACCGGCTAGACCGGCAATCCCCCCCGCTGCGAGAGCCAGGACGTCCAGACGCCCCTCGTCCGCGACCACGGAGCGCACCAGCTCCGCTGACGCTTCACGTTTGGACAGATCCACTACGTGAGCGGCCATTTTTAGATCGCGGCCCACCTCGATGATCCCAGGATCGCGGTCGACCAGATGCACCCGCGCCCCTGAATCGCGAAAAGCGGCTCCGATCGCCTGTCCGATCCCCTGCGCGCCGCCGGTAACGATGGCGACCTTTCCGTCGAATCTGATGTCCATTTTTTGCCCAGTTCACATTTCGTCGTGGACGACTAACGCCGCAAGCGCCTCATCGATGGCGAGCGCGACACGATTGACGGCTCTCCGCCCAGCGACGCTTGCGAAGAGAAACTGGTCGGATCCGACTGTCGCAGTTGCGACGGAACGGAGCGGATCGAGCACGGGGTAAGGGTTCTGGCGCAGGGCCGGATCGGGATCGACGCGGCTTCCCCGAGTGTAGTCGATCGGCACCAAGGCACGGGTAACGGCAACAAGAGCTCGGTTGATGCTCTTGGCATCTCGGCCGGAATCGCCCCTCGCCGCTTCCTGAAAGTGCTCTACTGCGTCGCCCAACATTCCGACGCTTTTAACAATCGACCCGATGTCCATGCGACCGTCGAGCGCTACTGCAAGTGACGACAATTCCCGCTGCAAAGCATCCACCTGCCTCCGAATATCGAGCGGCAAAATCTCGTCCGTCAGGAGCCGCCCGATGGCATGTACATAGATGGCGGTATCCCTTACGAGGAGCGCTGGATCGATCTTGTCGAGGGTATCGTCGGGAGTGTGCCACCACCAGCCGAAGCCGGCCCCCTTGCGAGCACCGCCGCCACCGATGGCAGGCCCCATGACGCTATCGCCTTGCCCGGCCGGCTGCTCGCCCATCGCCATGAAGATCGAAGGAATACCAATGCCCCAGAAGGATTGATCCCCGGCGCGGCTCATTCGGTGACCTTCGATCTCCTGGCCGCCTTGCGCACTCACCGCTTCTGCCGCAAGAGCGTACAGCTCGTTCGACGAAAGCGCGTCAGAGAGCACCGTATTGCCCTTGGCTCCAATGGAATCGATGTTCACGTGCGCGACGCACCGAGCCGAGAGCTCATTGAATTTGACGTCTGCATACCAGGATGAACCCGAATAGCGTCCGTGCGAATGACCCGACCAGAAGCAGAGCCTCAGATGACGACGGAGATCCTTGCGATGTAACGCGAAGATGCGCGCCGCCTCGAGCATGGCAGCGTTAGCACTCCCGTTGTCCATTACACCGTAGTACCAAGTGTCATGATGACCAGAGAACAGGACGAAGCTGTCGTCCAACGGATGGCCAGCTTCGAGATTCGCTTCCAACATCGGCGTCTTTCGCCAGCCGGTATCCACTTCGGCCGTCAAAACCGCCGTGATGTCTTCCCCATTCAGCAATCGCCCCTTGAGGGCTTCGCCGTCGCTATTTCGTATGCTCAGCACGACAGTCTTCGGCAACAGCTCGAGCTGGTCCGGAGTTGGATTTCCCCAGACCGGAGAAATGCACATCTCATAGAGATGCTTTGAAGGAGAAATATGAATCTGCCCTATGGCACCGGCCTGGGATGAGCGCAGGCTCGCCGCTGGATTTGCGATTCCGTCTAACAGAACGATCTTCCCTCGCGCATCAGTTCTCGCGAAGTCATCGGGCCCTCCAACGCCCGCGTAGACCAGCTCGCCGCGTACGCCTTCTGGTCCGGAGGAGCGAGAGAACGAGTGAGTGATGCACTCGGGAGCCCAATCTCCGATCGTGATCTGTGCCTGCCCGGGCAGGCTGATATAGGCATCATGCAGGACAAGATTCGTACTGAGGCCATAGCTTTCGAGTTGATGGCGGAGATACCCGAAACTCTCGAGCTCATCAGGGCTGCCAGACAACTTCACACGTCGAGAAAACTCTTCGAGATGCCGCATCATCGACAAAGCCTGGACGGAACTGCAGAATTGCTTGATTCTTGAATTCGCTTGGCGCTCGCTTGCTGCTGTCATCTACCGTCAGGCCTTGCTCGGTGGGAAATCAATGGTCGACTGCTCTGGTGTGCTACCAAGAATAGCCTCTCGTTTGCGGATGCAGCCGAACTCCCTCGCGTTCCAGAATATCGAAGACGGGATGGAGCCTCAGGACCTCTTGCGGGGACCAGACCGGCAGGCGAAACAGCACGCCGTTGAGACCCCAATTGGATTTCGCCTCGATAAGCTGCTCTGCAACCTCGGTTGCCGTTCCGACGAAATAGGGAAATTTGAAGGGTGTCTTCTTTTCGTTTCTGAGGCGGCCGATTTGACCCGACCATTTCCGGGCCGCTTCGTTCGCCTCGATGCTTGCCATCAGGCTGCCAAACATTTCCTTGGCTTCGCCAGGCTCGTCGCGGATCAGAAGGTCCGCAACGACGAGGACCTCGGGCGATTGAGCGATCCTGGCTTCGGCGGCATGATGAGCCAAATCCTCTTTGATCGGCGGCAGATCCGACAATTGGGTCGGAGAGGCGAACATGTAGTCGCAGTGCTCCGCCGTAAAACGTCTTCCACGCTCCGACGCAGCGGCGCAGACGAATACCGGGCGCTCCGCCGGATACGGCCCCTTCATCTTGCCGTGGCACTTGTAATGCACCCCTGAAAATTCGGTGCGCTTCGACGAGTCCCACAGCGATTCGATGATCCGGACTGCCTCATCGGAAGCGTCGTAGAGAGTGGCGCTATCCGGGAGCGTCTCGAAGCCGAATAGGCTCGCTTCGTAGTCACGATAGCCGTTGACGATGTTCCAACCCCAGCGGCCATCGCTCAGCCAATCCATGTTAGCCCCGAAGCGCGCTATGTGCGTGGGGTGGAAGAACGTGGAATGCAGCGTGGATATGATGCCGAGATGCTCGGTCACCATGATCAGGGGGGCGGCCAGGGTTAAAGCGTGGAGCCCAGGGTCCTGAAATCCGAAGCGGGTTCCTTCTTCCGAACTCGGTGCGTATCCGTCCCCGAGAAGCACCAGATCCAGAGCCACGTGCTCGCAAGCACGCGCGAGATCCAACTGGATGCCGAGGTCGAGCGGATCAGGATTCAGGGCCGCGATCTTTTCTGACGGTAACAATGTGCGTGTTCCTGGCCAAAAAATGCCAAAGCGCATCGTGCCGTCGAAGGCCTTCGGCTTCCGCCTACTCAGGGGAATGCCTCGGGCAGTCGTTTTAAGCATGAAATCTCCCCAGAACTAGATCGCCAACCCTAATTGTGTTATATCATCATTTAAGTTTATGACCAGCTTGTCATACAAAAAACTTGTAATGTAATTTTGTTGCGTGCTGATCACGACCGAGCTATGCGCTGTGCATGGGCGAAGGAGCACGCGAAGATGACCGGGACGAAAGTCGACGATCTTTCTGTGGCTGGTCAGGCGATCAGCCTGCGCAGCTTGGTGGCCGATCGTCTCCGTCAAGCAATCGTCACCGGACGCTTCCCGCCGGGTAGTCAGTTGCGCGAGCGCGAGCTCTGCGAATTGACGGGGGTAAGTCGACCATCACTGCGCGAAGCGTTCAGGATACTGGAAGCGGAAGGCCTTATTGCCACTGCGCCTCACCGCGGACCGGTCGTCACCGCAATGACCGTCGATGAAGTGGGGCACCTTTATGCGTTTAGGCGGCTGCTTGAGACCTTCGCGGCCCGTGAGTTCGCTCGACGACGTCGGCCTGAGGATCTTGTCGCATTGAAACGGGCAGTGAAGCGGCTAGACGAGATCGAGGCGACCGGCTCGCCCTTCGAACTGCTTGAGGCCGGCACGACATACTACAGCGCGATCGCGGCCGGCAGCGGCAACCCGTATCTGGCTGAAGCCTTAGGTACGCTCCACAACCGGATCAAGCTTATTCGCTTCATCTCGCTGCAGAAGGAGGGCCGTGCACAGGGAATAGAGTCGCTTCGTATCTTGAGCGACGCGATCGTCGCCGGCGACGAGGAAGGCGCGGAGCGGATCGTTAGCGAACACCTCGACAGAATAGCCGTGCTGGCCAGGGCAATTGTCGAATCGGGCTACGCTTTGCCGAGCGAGCCGGCTGTCGCCATCTAGCGTCCGCTTTCGGTCTCGCCCCTACAGCGCAAACTCCGACAAGGTTGCACATTCCGGCATGTCCCGGATTTCTTCCGCGACAGCCAGTCGAATCAACTCCCGCACGGCCTTATTCGGGGAAGCCTCCCGGTGGGAGAGCAGATACGCATTCCGAGTAAGGGTCGGGCCCGTGATCTTCCGGACACGCAATGTTCCCTGCTGGCATTCGCGACGAACATTCGCGTACGGCATCACCGTGGCGACGTGTCCCTCCTCGACAAGAGTCTTAACGAGATCCGTTGAGGGGAGCACGTTCTGGATATCCAACGTGATGCCCGCCGTTTCCGCGGCTGCGACGAGCTTGCGGTAGAGCAGCTTCGTCAGCATGGGGTCGGCGATGGCCAATGGAAACGCTGCAAGCTCGCGGAATTCGATCGGCGGTCCAATGAGGGCTTCACCAGCGATCGGCTTTTGAACGAGGTATAGCCATTCGTGGAGCAGTTCTTCTCGTACGATGTTCGGATCGAGCGGCCCCTCGCACGCGATGGCCATATCCACCCGCTTCTCCGAAACCCAGTCGGCCAATATCGGAGTGGGCGCCTCGAGAAACTCAAATCGGACATGCTTCAATTTCTCGTTGGCTTTCCGCGCAAGCGAGATCGCCATCATGGCCGCCATGCTGGGGGCAAGACCGAGTCTGATTTCGCCTTTTTCGAGCGTCCTGCAATCACCGACCGCTCGCACGGCTTGATCGACATTGCCCAGGATGACCTGCGCGCGCTCGAGCAGGATCGTACCCTCGGGCGTCAGCTCGACGCCTCGGGAATGCCGCACCAGTAACGGTACTCGCAGCTCTTCCTCCAGGTTCCGGATTTGCAGTCCGAGAGCGGGCTGCGTAATTCTCAAGGCTTCGGCCGCGCGAGTGAAGCTCCCGTGCTCGACAATCTTGCAAAACGAGCGAAGCTGACGAAATTCCATCACGACCTCCAGCTTGATAAGCATTCCGCGTCGCAAGAAAGATGCCAACCTGTGCTTCAAATCTCAGACTGAGCAGGCTCACTGCGACACAGACATCGTCCTTGCAACGAGTAGAATAGCTAGTACTTCGCGAGATTCACCCGAAAACGGTGTTCTTACGCGTATTCCCAACGATCGGGGGCAGCGAACATCGCTGCGTCAAATCGTACTTCACCGCCATTCGCGGCAATGGCGATGCTCAGCGTTCTACTCGACGTCCCTATCCGTATGATCCTGACCTTTGCCTTGTGGTCTTTGCTGCTCATCGAGAGTGAAGGCGCCACCCCCATCCGCAAATATAGCGAACGAGTTTTTGGATATCGGCTTCCGCAGCACTCTGCCCAACCAATCAGCAATCCATCGGAATGATGTGCGTTCGCCGCGACTACAATTGGGCAACCGAGTCCACTCCCAACGTTCTCTCTGTGCCTGCAAACCAGAAATCGCCGGCTCTCGCTCAGGGACGCAGTGACGCGGAATCCACGCTGCCGATGTCCCACCAGACGCCGGCCATCAGGCCGAGCCCTTCGCGAAACAGCGACGCCAAGCCGTGCTCGTCCGGACCATGCTGATTGCACCCCCCATAGGAGAAAGGTAGCCACAAGACGGGCGTGCCGAGTTCCTGTCGAAACAGCTCGGAAGGACCCGATGCGCCGATATTCGGAACGACGTTGGGAGGCCTGCGTGCTGTCTCTGTCATCGATCTCACGACAAGCCGCACCCAAGGATCGTTGGACGATGTCCTTGATGCCGGAAACGCGTCGCGTTCTTGGACCGCCAAGACCTGCACGTCGCCGAACCCCTCCTTGTCGAGGTGCTTTCGAAGCCCACTCACAAGCCCATCGGCCGGTACATCGACCGTATGCCGCACCTGGATCCGGGCGCGCGCGTTGCCCGATACAGCGTTTACCGGAGCATCAGGTTGCCCGGACACGCTCGCGAGTACGACTGCGCTAGTCCACATGAAGATACGCTCGGCGCGGGAGAGGCCGGGTTCGCCCCACTGGGGATCCGGCGACGGTCCATTCGGCAGCTCATCGACTACGATCTTGGCACAAGCGTTTCGCACATCTGCGGGGATCATGGCCGGCGTCCATCCCTCCACCAGAATTCGGCCGTCTCGCGAAATGATGCTCGCGATTGCATGTGACAAGATGACCGCAGGATCTTTGAGAAGCCCACCCCAATGTCCCGAATGAAACCCGCCCTCGCGGAGATTCACGACTAGATCCATCGCAACGCCTCCTCGAGTCCCGAGGGTTACCTCCGGTATCGAGATCGACTGGCGTAGACCATCGAGAGCTATGAAGACATCCGCTGCGCACGCCTCCCGGTGGCGTTGGAGTATGCCGCGTAAGCCCGGAGAACCGGCCTCTTCGCCCGTCTCGACGAAGATCTTCGCATTGAAGCCCAATCGTCCACGAACCGAGAGCACTGCGCGCAAGGCCTCGATGGCAAGCAGATGTTGGCCCTTGTTGTCGACCACGCCCCGACCGTAGATCTTGTCGCCTTCGACCTTGACGGTCCACGGGTCCAGGTCGGTCCTCCACCTCTCCGGCATAGCTCGCACGACATCTCCGTGCCCATAGATCAGCACGGTCGGCAACGATGCGTCCTCGATACGAGTCCCGAGCATCACCGGCCCATGCTGCTGTTCCGGGTTATCGAGAATCGAGATCGAAAATCCAAGCGACTCGACCAATGGACCAAGCACTTCGCGGCAGTAACGCACCAAATCCTCCTTGCGCTCCGGAGGATGACTTTCGGTTGGTACCGCTACGAGGCTTTCGAGCCGGCGAAGAAAGTCGCCCGCGTCGTAGCTTGCTTTTGCCGCACTGATCGCTGCGTCACGAGAAGGATTCATCCCAAAGCCTCAGATTACTATTTCGAAGATAGAGCCGGCGCCGATCGGGGATCGCTCATCGGATACAAGACTTCCGAACGACGACAGAGTTCGTCGGCAAGCTCTTCCCCCTGATCGCGACGACCGATTTCGATGTCGTTGATCAACCCCACCAGGGCCTGGAAAAGTGGCACCCCGAGATCGTGCCGCCGCGCGATTTGTTCGATCGGCTGGAACTGCGCGGATACCTCGGTTGGCCGCTTTCGAACCGCGAGATCCCGCCAGATTCCGCTGTGGGTCTTACCGGTCCCGCGGTTGAATGCTGCCAACGCATCGAAACATGCGTTCATCGCGATATCGTCGCGCGCTACGAAGGCCGCGGGCTCGAAAGTATCGAATCCAAGCGGAGAAGCACCTTCCGCCAGCGCGACATCCAGCACTTCTTGCGCGAGCTTTGTCAGGAGGACGCGCCGCTTTGGATTACCAATGAAATCGGCGATCGGAGCATGGGTCAGTGCGGAAGCAGTGAGCATTGCACCATAAGCTGCCTTACCCCAGAGATAGCCCATGATGTTCGAGCTTATTACCGCGTTATCTTCGAATAGCCTAAGGCACCGATTGAGATGTTCGAGGCGCGGAGTGATCGTGCCATCGAGCTCTCCAACAGCAACAGTGCCGCGGAGTCCATAGGTGATCCGCCCCGGCTCCAGGTAATCTCCGGCGAAATTGACGAAGCCGCCGATCGTGCGGTCGCGGCCGACGATATCGGCGATTACTGGCTCGTTCAGGCCATTCTGCAGTGAAACCACGTAACCATCCGATGCGAGATGCGGGAGCAACGCCAGACAGGCATCTTTCGTATGCTGCGATTTGACGGCGAGCAGGATGGCGTCGAACTTTCCGTTCAGTCCTTCCGGCTTCGTGGCGGAAATGCCGATCGAGAAGCCTCCCATCGGGCCGTCTATCGTAAGCCCCTTCGAGACGATCCGCTCCACGTGCTCGTCGGCCACGTCAACAAGGATCACATCTTGTCCAGCGCGTGCGAGGTGGGCCCCCACAATGCCTCCGATTGCGCCCGCTCCCCAGATGCAAACCCGATCAATCATCTGCGGCCGCCGTTACGAAAGCTCATCGTGAGCCGTCTCTTTCGACGCTGCGACGGTCGCGGCAGCGATCAGGCCGGTTGCTATCAACAGATATGATGGCGAGATCGGCGATCCTGTTGTGTGGATCAGCCAAGTTGCCACATAGGGCGAGAATCCACCGAATATCGTCACCACCAACGCGAAGGCGAAAGAGTTCAAGAACGAACGGGATTTGGTGGGAAAGATTTCCGTGATGGCGGCGGGCCCCACGCCGGTATGAATGGCCATGACGGCTCCAAGGACGCATTGCACGGCAACGATCCAATACAACCCGGGCGCTGACGAGATGAATGAAAAGATGAAATATCCCATAGCCGAGAAAAACAGATTCACGGCGATGAGCAACGGCTTGCGTCCGACGCTGTCAGAAAGAAAACCCCAAATGGGCGTAAAGACGATTGCGCAAATGAGTCCCGTCGTGTGCGACCAGAGCGCCTGGCTCTCGCTCAAACCTCCTTGCTTGGCGGTAAACGTCGCCATGTAGCTCAAGATCAGATACTGACATGTCGTCCAACAAATTCCGAACCCGACGGCACGCAGGACCATGATGGCCCCCGTCCGAAAAGACATCGGCTCGGCTTTAGACTTTTTCGACTCCAGAAAGGCTGGAGTGTCCTCGAGGTCGCGCCTCATCCAGATGCCGATGGGGAGCAGAACGCCCCCTATGATGAATGGGACACGCCACCCCCATTCGACCATCTGATCCGGAGTCAAGATGCTATTCAACACGGCGGAGACCGCCGAGCCGATCAACAAGCCGACGATGGTGGATGCCTGCTGAAAGCTTCCGTAGAAACCACGCAGATGACGCGGCGCCCACTCGATGATGAACGCCAAAGAACCACCGAGTTCGCCCCCTGTGGAGATGCCTTGCAGCAAGCGAGCGGATACAAGCAGGACAGGCGCCCAGACGCCGATAGTATTGAAGCTCGGGATAAGGGCCGTGCCAACCGTTCCGATCGCCATCACGTAGATCGTCGTCATGAGCGCCGTTTTGCGGCCAAACCGGTCGCCTATCCAGCCAATCAATAAAGCGCCAGCGGGTCGGGCCACGAAGCCAGCACCGAAAGTCGCGAAGGTCGATAGCAACGCAGCGGTAGGATCCTGCGATGGAAAGAAATTTCGCGCGATGTAGGTGACGACGAAGGCGAAGACGCCCCAGTCATACCATTCGAAGATGTTGCCGACGGTCGCGGCGGCGATGAACTTCCTGAAGGCTGGCCGTGGCTCGGACCGATCGATAGTCGCGCCGGCTAGATGCATATCGGTGGCACTTGTCTGATCGACCATGGTCTCCCCTATTTCTTTGAACTCGGACCATCTGCGGAGAAGCCGCAGCTCGTTACCAAGAATAGTCCCTTGCCTTTGGATTCTTGCGAACGCCGGCGCGCTCCAGGATTTCCATGACTGGCGCCAGGCGAAGCACTTCTTCGGCCGAGCAAATTAGAGGCCGGAACAAGACGCCGTTCAGCCCCCATTGTTCATGAGCGGCGATGATCTGATCCGCCACCTCGCGTGACGTTCCGACAAAAGCCGGGAATTTGAACGGGTTCTTTTGCTCGTTGCGCAGTCGTCCAATCTGTCCCGACCACTTCCGACCGGCCTCATTGGTTTCCATGCTGCCCATCAGATCGTCGAAGACCCGCCTGGCCTCACCTTGCCGCTCTCGAATGTGGAGGTCGATCACCACGAGGATCTCAGGCGCCGGCCGACCGGCTTCGTGCGCATAGCGACTGACGTCCTGCTTGATGGCCGGAAGGTCGGATAACTCGGTTGGAGATGCGAACAAATAGTCGCAGTGAGTGGCGGTGAATCGACGCCCTCGGTCGGAGGCCGCTGCGCAGACGAAAACGGGGCGCTCCGACGGATACGGTCCCTTCATCTTGCCGTGGCTTCTGTAATGGCGACCATCATATTCGGTCCGGCGCGCGCCGTCCCAGAGAGACTCGATGACCGCGATTGCTTCGGCGGCCGCGTCGTAGAGCGCAGCGCTGTCTGGCAGCGTTTCGAAGCCGAACAGACTTGCTTCGTAGTCTCGATAACCGTTGACGATGTTCCATCCCCAACGACCGTTACTCAACCAATCCAAATTGGCGGCGAACCTCGCGATGTGAGCCGGGTGGAAAAACGTCGTGTGAAGTGTGGAAATCACGCCCAGATGGCGCGTGGCCATAATGATCGGCGCCGCAAGAATGAGGGCGTGCAACCCCGGATCCTGAAATCCGATGCGCGTGCCTTCTTCGGAGCTCGGCGCGTATCCGTCGCCTAAGAGCACGAGATCGAGTGAAACTTGCTCGCAGGCTCGCGCCAAAGAAAGGTGGTTCTCGATGTCAAGAGGATCCGGGTTGAGCTCCGCGATGCGCTCGGAAGGAAGCTTTGTTCTTGTCCCAGGCCAGAAAATGCCAAAGCGCATACTGCCGTCCCAGCGCTTCGGCTTCCGAGAGCTTCCTGTCCTGGGAAATTCAATCTCTTGCATCGTTCCTCTCGGTGCCCCCGAAATCCACGGCCGCCCTCAGGCATTATACTTCCGCAATTCTAACATGATTGACAACATGATCGTCAAATCATCTTACAACATTACATTGCATATTTTTTGTGCAGGCCCTCGGAAAATATAGGCAAAACAGCACGATACGAGACCAGGAACCACCATGCGGAAACGGATCCGCGGGAGAGTAAGTCGATAACTGGTATTATCTAACCTCTTTGTTCCTCAAGCTGCGGGGCGTCCCTTGGGTTCAAGACGGCGCGAATAGCATCTGCGATCGCCTACTGCGGGCAATGCCCTCCTCGGCTTCATCACATCGGCAAGCGCTGTTGATGGTCGCGGCCCTAGGCCAGGCGTCCTCCGTCGATCGGTAGGGCGACCCCGGTGGTGAACGAGGCTTCGTCGCTGAGGAGATAGAGAACGGCTCCGACGACTTCCGACGGAAGGCCAAAACGCCGCATCGGATGCATGGACTTTTGCAGATCTTCTCGTGCCGATTGAGCGGTTGCATCTCCGGCTTCCGCGATAGACAGACGAACCATCGGAGACTCGATCGTTCCGAGACAGACGCAGTTGACGCGGATGTTTTCGGTCGCGTGATTGAGCGCTAGGCTCTTAGTTAAAAGCGTTACGGCCCCCTTCGTGGCCGAATAAACCGACAATACGGGTGAGCCACGAAGACCGGCCGCCGAAGAAAACAGCACGACCGAGCCGCGGCCGAGCTCGCGCATTTGCGGAATCAAGTACTTCGCGGCGAGCCAACTCCCCTTAACGTTCACGTCGAAGAGCAGGTCGAACTCGTCTTCCTCCACTTCGATGGCCTTTTTTGATGGACCTGCGATACCGGCCGCCGCGACCAGTGATTCAACAGGGCCAAACCGCTCGCGCGCCGCTTCTGCTGCCCGCTTCACGTCCGCCGCGTATCTTACGTCACCCACGACTGTTTCTGAGTCCGGGCAGATTGTGGCTGTTTCCGCCAATCCGTTTGGATCGCGATCGAACAAGACCAATTTTGCTCCTTCATTGGCCAGCGACGCCGCGCAAGCGCGCCCCAGTGCGCCGGCGGCACCTGTAACGACAGTGACTCGTCCCTCGAACCGCCGTTGCGTTCCTGCGTTCATGCCAGCTCCTTTCGAGGGCCGTAGTCGTAGCAAGCGAGTCAATGCCGCTCGCCGCCGAGATAGAACTCTTGAAGTTCCTCCATCGCGATGCCACTTCCGACTTCTCGTTCATAGGCGATGCGTCCGCCTCGGATGACATAGATGTAGTCGGCGATGTCGAGCGCCATGCCGACGTTCTGCTCGACAAGAAGCAACGTGAGGCCCAAAGATCGCAGGTTCAGAATCGCCTCCGCGATTTCCTCCACTACGCGGGGTGCGAGAGCCGCAGATGGCTCGTCGAGCAAGAGCACGCTAGGACGCGCCATGAGCGACCGCCCAATCGAAAGCATCTGCCGCTCGCCTCCGGAGAGGAGGCCAGCATTGACGCGGCGGCGCTCCTTCAAGCGCCTGAATCGGCCATAGATCCCCTCGAGGTCTTCGGCGATCATTTTCCGGTCCCTCCTCCGGTGGAAGGCGCCCATAAGGAGATTTTCTTCGACGCTCATTGCGCTGAAGACTTCCTTTCCTTGCGGCACGAGCGACAGGCCATGCGCGACCCGCTCCTCCGCCGGAACGGCGTTTATCGTATTCCCGTTCAACTCGACCTCGCCTTGCTGCACGGCAACCAACCCGACGATCGACTTCAGGGTCGTCGATTTGCCGGTACCGTTTCCTCCAAGCAGCGCAACCAACCCACCCGACGGAACGTTCATGCTGACGCCATTCAGAATGCGTGTGCGACCATATCCCGCGACAACGTTCTCAAGCTTGAGCACGGCGCTTCCATCCCGAGCCGATGTAGGCTTCTATGACAAGAGGATCGTTCACGATCTGCTCCGGCGTTCCCTCTGCGATCTTCCGGCCGGCGTCCAGAACCACCACGTGGTCGCAGAGCTCGCGCACCACGCGCATCACATGTTCGACCAGGAGGATCGAGATGCCGAACTCGTCCCTCAGTCTTCGAACGAGCAGTATCAAACGGTCGACATTCGGCGGGGAGAGCCCCGCAGCCGGCTCGTCGAGAACGAGCATGCTAGGTTCGCTCATCAATCCTCGCGCGATCTCCACCATGCGCTGCTGGCCGATAGAAAGCCCTGTGACCGACCGCGACGCGAATTCCTCAAGCTCGAACCACGAGAGCAGTTCGCGGGCTCGCGCTCTGGCTGCGGCCTCCTCGGAGCGCGCACTCTCCCGATTCAAGGCGGACCCGATAACCCCGGCGCTCATCCGGATATGGCTGGCAAGGACCAGATTGTCTTCAACGGTCAAAGAACCGAACAATCGCAACATCTGGAAAGATCGCGCCATGCCGAGCCGCGCCCGCCTGTAGGATGGCAGCCGCGTTACGACTTCTCCGGCGAACACGATCTCTCCTTCATCCGGCACCGCCTCGCCCGTCAGCAGATTGACCATGGTCGACTTTCCGGAACCGTTCGGCCCGATCAAACCCACGATCTGTCCCTCCCCTACGGCGAGCGTTGCGTCATTTACCGCAATCACGCCACCGAACCGCTTGACCAGACGCCGTGCCTCCAGCAATGCCGTCTTCATCTTGCGGCGCTCCGACGTAACCGACCGATCACGCCCTCGGGCACCAAAGTCATGCCGATCACCAGGATAGTTCCGTAGATCAGCATCTTGTATTCGGCGTATCTTCCTAGAAATTCCGGGAGGACTGCGAGCACGACGGCTCCGATGATCGGGCCGATGAACGTACCGCGTCCGCCAAGCATCATCATCGCCACGACCGTCGCCGAGATCCAGATCGTGAAATCGTCCGGCGTCACTCCTCGCAAGGAATGCGCCGTCAGCACCCCCGCTATGCCGGCCAACGCCGCATAGGCGACGAATGCCGTGAGCTTGCCGCGCGTCGTGTTAAGCCCGATCGCGCTCGCCAGCGTCTCGTCGTCGCGTATCGCGACCCATTCCTTTCCCAGCCGAGAGTTGACGAGACTCCAGGCTGCGAGGACGCATATGGTCGTCACGCCAAGCGTCAACCAATAGTACGATCTAAGACTTCCCAGTTCGAAGAGTGTCGTCCCGAAAACCGCCACTTTGCCCGCGCTCTCAACGTGCAATCCGACCTGCCCCCCGGTGAAGGAGGTCCATTGCGATATGGCCAGGTACATAATCGTCTGAAAGGCGATCGTGACGATCGCAAGAAAATGTCCCGTCAGACGAAGAGCGGGAATTCCGAGCAGAAGGCCGAACGAGCCGGCGACGAAAGCTCCGGCGGGCAGGTGCCACCAAATTGACGTGCCGAGATCACGACTCATGATGGCCGCCGTATATGCGCCGATGCCGTAAAACGCGCCCGTCGCGAACGAGAATTGGCCGCAATAGCCGGTGACGAGATCGAGCCCGAGCGTCAGAATGACATAGAACAGGATCGTCATCAGCACGCTGAGTTCGTATCCTCCCAGGCCCAGCGGGGCGATCGCCAGGGCGGCGATCACAGGCAACGCGCAAATGGACATCTTCATGATCGGCCGACCGATTTGCCGAACAATCCATTCGGGAGGAACAATAGCACCCCGATGACGATGACGAAGCCGACGATGTCCCGCATCGAATTCGAGACATAAGCGGACGTAAGCGACTCGATCAGGCCGAGAAGCAGGCCCGCGACCGCCGCTCCGATGACATTTCCCATTCCCCCGAGGATGACGACCGTAAACGCCTTCAGGGCGATCATGCTGCCGACGATCGGATAGACCAGAAACACGGAAGACATCAACATCCCAGCGATTCCCGCCAACGCCGCGCCGGTCGCGAACGTCACGAGTGCGACGCGACCGACCCGGACGCCGCAGAGTCTGGCCACGGTCGAATGTTGGGCCATGGCCCGAAGGCTGCGGCCGGTCCAAGTGTACCGGAGAACGGCGTAGAGAGCCCCGATCAGGGCCACCATCGTCAACGGAATCAACATACGTTGATGAGGAAGAAAGACGGGCCCGAACTCCGTCGGAAGCTCCGAGAGAAGGGGCATCTTCGAAGCGTCGAGGTTCAGGCGCTGCGGCTGCGGTCCCATGACGATCAACGCGGCATTCTGCAGCGCGACCGCTAAGCCGAAAGACGATACGATGGAGCTCGTCGCATCACGGTCTTTCATGGGCCGATGAAGGATCGCCTCGGCTGCGAGGCCCACGCTCGCTGCCACGGCGAGAACGAAGACGATGGCCGGCAGGACCGGCAGGTTCATCACTGTGATGGCGAATATTCCGGCATAGCCCCCGATCATGTAGAACTCGCCGTGAGCGAAATTCACCACTCCCAAAATGCCAAAGATCAACGTCAAGCCCACGGCGACGAGCACGTAGGTACTGCCTGTCACGACGCCGTTGACAAGATACTGCAGGAAAAGGTCCATCTGATTCGCCGGCTCACACTTCAAGCCGTCGTTTGCCGTCCTTGATCACAGCTATGAAATCGGGAAAGTCGACGCTACCCTTTTCATTGAAGGCGGCTGTGGTGCCGGCCGGGCCCTGCGCGAGCGCGAAATCCTTCATGCCACCTTTGATCATCTTCTGGATCTCCAGCCCGTCCGGCTTTCCGACGCGCCGCATTGCTTCCAAGCCGATCGACGTGGAGTCGAACCCGATCGAGGAGAACGTGTTGGCATCCTGATTGAACCGCGCGCGAAAGCGGTCGGCGAAGGCGCGTCCGACGGGATTTGGAGTCGAAGGCTCGAAGACTGTGGCGACGGCGAACCCCTCCGATGCCGGTCCGGCGAGCTTGATAAAGTCGTCGGACAGCATGGATCCAGAGCCGACGAATTGAGCGCGAAGGCCGATCTCGGCCGCCTGACGGACGATGTTGGCCCCATCGCCGGCCCAACCTCCGATATAGACCGCCTCGGGGCGCAGGGTGCGGACTTTTGTGAGCATCGAAGAGAAATCTTGCTCACCGGCGTTGTAACTGTCCCGCGAAACAATTGCCCCGCCGACCCCGGTGACTACCCGCGTGACTTGATCGGCGAGCGTCACGCCATAATTGGTGTTGTCGTGAATAATCGCGACCTTCGTCTTCTTGAATTTCTCCACGATGGCTTTCGCCGTATCTTCACCCTGCCTGTTGCTATCTGGCCAAGAGCGGAAAAACCAGGGATCTCCTGGAGAGTTCTGATCCGTCGCGGCGGCAGCAGTCGAGCCGCCCGACAGCATCGGGACTTTGTATTCGGCCGCCACCTTGACAGCTGCGACCACGACGGCGGAGGCGTATGTGCCGACGATGAACGGAACCTGGTCGCGCTCGATCAATCTGCGTACTGCAGTCACGCCCTTCGTCGAATTGCTTTCGTCGTCCTCGATGACGAGCTCGATCTTCCTGTCCAGCAGCCCGCCTTTCGCGTTGATTTCCTCGACCGCGAACTGAAGACCCAAAAGTACCTGCCGACCTTCGATGCTGGCCGCGCCGGACATCGGCAGCATCCCGCCCACTTTGATGGGGGCGTTCGATTGGGCGCGTGCGATGTACGGCGTCGCCAACGAAACGCCGGCAGCTGTCAGAAAACTTCTGCGAGAAAGTCTCGTCATAGACAGTCCTTTCATATCCGATGTTGTGCCAATAGCTCGGCTCCGGGTGCCCATGCTCATCAACCGTTCGTGCTCTCGTATTCCTTGACCCAGTGTTGGGCGACCTCGGTCCCTGTGGCGAACCAGACGTTCGGGAACGTACGGATGAACGCGATCAACTCCCTTATGAGGGCCACGCGACTCGGCCGACCGCTCACCTGCGGGTGGAAAATAATGTCGTAGAGCCCTCCCCAACGGTAGATCTCTCGGAATTCGTCCTTGAAGACCGAGAGCATGTGCTCGTTGGTGAAGATCGGCCTCGGAGACTTGATCGAGAATAGCGCGAATGGCGCATCATCCAGACTCCAGTGCCAAGGGAGCTCCACCGGGCCCTTCGAACCATCGGGCAGCCGATGACGATAGGGATTGACGTCGTCCATCAGCGAGGAGTCGTAAAGAAAGTCGTGCTTCTGAAGCAGCCTGAAGAGTCCTTCTGATACTTCCCCGGCCGGCGATCGATACCCTTTCGGTACGACATCGACCCGCCGCTTCAATGCTTCGAGACCCCGCTCCATTTCCTCGATCTCGGCCTGCGGATCGTTGGCGATCCATCGATGCGAGTACGAATGATGTCCTATCTCGTGCCCATCCTTGACGATCATCTCCACCCGGCCGGGGTGGTTGTCGACTACCCAGCCAGGCACGAAGAACGTCGCCTTCAGGTCCTCGTCGCGCAGCGTATCCAGGATCTTCGGAACACCCACCTTCGCGCCGTAACGGCCCTGGCTCAGCACGCCAGGGCGGCCGGCGTTGTCCGGGTCGCGCCCGGTCCATAGAGTCTCAGCGTCAAAATCGAAGGTCAGCATGACGGCGCACTGCGCGCCATTTGGCCAACGAACGCTCATGTCGTGCATCTGCGACCTCTTTCGTTCGTCAAATCTTGCCGTGCCGCGCCGCCAGGATTCCTCCGTCGACCGGCAGCACCGTGCCCGTGATGAAGGCGGCGTCTTCGGAGGCAAGAAACGCGACGGGGCCTGCGATATCCTCAGGTTGCCCTACTCGCTCCAAGGGCGTTCCTTCGATCATGAGCCTCTGGTAGAGAGCGTTCTGCTGGCGTCCCGTGGTCATCGGAGTCGCGATAACGCCCGGTGCGATCGCATTCACCAGTATGCCCTCCGGACCGAGTTCGCCGGCCAGTTGCCTGGTGAATTGAGCGACGCCCGCCTTGGCGACGGCGTACGCCGTGGTGCCGGGGTAACCGGTCAGGCCGAAGATCGACGATATGTTGATGATGCGCCCGCCGGGGCGAGTGAGGCGAGGAAGGACCGACCTCGTTATTCTGAGAAGGGATGCCAAATTGGTCTGAAGAAATCGGTCGATCAGTTCGTCGTCGGTATCCTGCAGCCGCTTAGAACCTCCGATGCCTGCGTTGTTCACCAGGATGTCTATCTTCCCGAGCGCCTCCATCGCGGTGGCGACGATCCGAGCCCCCGCGTCGGCATCAGTCACGCTCTTGATCAACGCGGTTTGCCCCAAGCGACGTGCAGTCGCCTCCACGTCAGGATTGAGGTCCACCAGAAGGACCCTCGCGCCTTCGGAGACGAACCTGTCGGCGATGCTTTCGCCGATACCGCGTGCCGCTCCGGTCACGATCGCGGTCTTTCCGGCAAACCGCTCGTTGGAGAAGCCGACTTTTTCTTTCATCTCGGTCACCGTTGGTCCTAAGCCACGTCAGCTTTAGACGTATTGCTATACGATACGAATGCATCGTAATTGTCTTGCATCGGATGGCTCGCGGTCAAGCGCAATTTTCGCTCACTACAGGCTGTTCTGAAATCAAACTGCACTTTTCGGTACCACGACTTACGCGACCGTTCGCGTTACCAGCATTCTCGCGATGCGTAGAATGCGTTCTGCTCGCCACGATCAACGCCGAGGCCTGATCGTCAGCTGCACAAGGAGTCGGCGTGGTAGCGAAGCGACGGCTCGGCGGCGCACTGAACGACATCAGTCCAGCCACAGGAATCTGAGATAATCGCAGGTGACGTACCGGCATCTCGGTACGCCAACGAAGGCTGCAAGGCTGCGTGCGGCGTTCGATTTCGATTATCGCAGAATGGCCGGAGCGAGATCCGCCGCCCCTATGATCGCTCGTTCGACTCGTGGGGCTTGCGCAATCCCCGGCCTTCCAGGATCGGAAAGACATCGCGGGCAAATCGCTCGATCCCGTCGTGAAAATCGACCCATGTACAGAGAACGCCGTCGAGGCCGGCTTGATTGAAGACCTGAAGTTGGTCCGCGATGTCGTCGGCGGTGCCGAGCAGGATGTTTCCGCCGGCACCCGCCGCAAAGCGGATGCGGAAGTCGCTCATCTGCTCGGGCGAGACGATCTTGGTTTCGGCGGCAAGCCCCTTAGACCACGCGTCGACACTTTCCTTATCTTCGAGTTCGACGGCATAGTACCGCAGATATGCCTCAGCTTCTTTGCGTGTGTCGCGCTGGACCACCGGGCAATAGGTCCAAACCTGGATTTCCCGCCCAAATTCATCCTTGGCCATTTGCTTATACTCGTCGATTTGCTTGCGGCAAATTTCGGGGTCGTTCGAACGCAAGATCACGAAAGCCATATCGGCGTGCTCGCAAGCAAAACGCATTCCGCGCGGCGAGCCCCCCGCGTTCATGATCGGCGGACGCGGGCGCTGCAGAGGTTTAGGCATCGAGGCACCTCGGACGACCTTGTAGAATTCGCCCGTGAAGTCGAACTCCTCTTCCTCGTTCCACATTCGTTGAATGACTTCGAGCCATTCTCCGAGGTGATCGTATCGGGCATCGTGCTCCTTCAGTGGAGCTCCGAACATTTCGAGTTCCGGGCGATTCCATCCGCCGACGACATTCAACCCGAACCGTCCGCCTGATATGATATCGATGGTGGCGCACTGCTTGGCGCACGTGATCGGATGGACAGTCGGAGCATGTGAAGTCGCGAATATCGCCGAGTAGCTCGTCGCCTGGGCGACGCCCGCGGCCCAAGTGAAGGGATCGAGGACGATGCCGCTCGCATGGTTGGGACGTCCGGGGATGTAACCCTTCCATCTCGCATACGCGACAATCGCCTCGAAACCAGCGCGATCAGCCATTGTTGCGGTGTCGACCGAGTTTTTCCACGTCGGCTTATATTGCTCGGGAGCAAGGGTCTGCGCGCCACCCTTACCGTTCGTTCCAAAGATCCCAAGCTTGAGCTTATTGGAGTTGAAAAGCGGATTGTTCGACATGGCGCCCCCTAAACAAACACTCGGCTGTATTACAATACGATACGATCGAATTGAATTGAATTGAATACTATTTTTGATAATGGCGTCTTGTCAACGGCAAAGGTGGACGCGTTCACGCGCCCTTTTGGCTTGACGTCGATTACGACCTCCCTCCCCTGGCCACGCGACGGAAAGCCCCTGTCGCTCAGGCCGAGGGCACGCCAAATCTTGATGCATCGGAAGCGCGACGACTACTGAGCCTTTTCGCGCCGCAACTTGGCCCCTAAGGCCGGCTTGAGGGACGCGTCAGCGCCCGGTCGTTACCTATGCGGGGCCTTCAACCCGCCTGAATCATAGTATCGCGGCTGGCGCGTGCGGCAGGAGCTTGCTTTCAGCGGTGTCGTGATTGATCCACATAGTCGCTCTTTCAGCGCGCAAGAGCGCGTCCACTTTCTCCATGGAAGCAACAGACGCACTCTTGTCGGCGTTGAAGGCCGGAACCCGGCGAAGACGAAAGTTTTCCCGATTGTGAGCGACATCGCCACTGAGCAAGACCGAGCCGGTTTCGGGCAACCTTATCAATAATGAGCAGTGACCAAGCGTGTGCCCTGGCGTGAAGATCAAGCGAACAGCTCCATCTCCGAAAACGTCGTGATCCCCTTCGACCAGCTCGACCTCGTTCTGCCTCATGGTCTCGTAGAGTTCAGGTGAATATCCGAACTCTTCGGGGTTTGGTCCGAACATCGCTTCGTATTCGGCCTTTTGTGCGATCCACTTCGCCTTGCGAAACAGGCGACAATTGCCGACGTGGTCGTAGTGCGCGTGAGAGATTGCGATGGTCCCTATTTGGCCAGGCGCGACGCCCAACTCGGCCAGTTGCGCTTCCAAAGTCCTTCTCACCGTCCCCCGGATGCCGTGTGCAATAATACGCCCAATCGGCTCCGAAACTAGATCGTCCTGCGTTCCCGTATCCCACAAGAACCATCCCTCGCGATGTCGGACGAGATAGGCGTTACAGCTCAACGTCATCGGCACGCCCACGTTCAGGCCCGGCGAGTAGATCGAACCGTCATCAACATGCGCTTCACCGCCGTCGAGAATGAATATCTTTTCTATCGATGCATAATTGCTCATCGTACAATGGTGTCCGTAACTAAATAAGTTTGACGCGCAATTCGCCGAGGCCTTCGACTGAAGATACGACCTCGTCTCCCGCTTTGAGCCACTGACGCTCCTCTCGAGGAGCCTTCTCTCCGAGAATCACGCCCTGCGGCGTCCCTGTGAACATTATGTCGCCGGCCTTTATGCTCATGACGCTCGATGCATAGGCGATCAGCTTGCGGCAGTCGAAGATCATGTCCCGCGTGTTCCAGTCCTGGCGAATTGTGCCGTTAACCCATGTCTGGAGCTTCAGGGCGTTAGGATCCGGTACCATACCGCGAGGCACAAGCCACGGCCCGACCGGACCGAAGCCATCCGAAGTCTTGCCGGCCAGAAATTGTGAAGTCGCGGTCTGCAGCTCGCGCGCGCTGACATCATTTCCGATAGTGTAACCGGCAACAACATCAAGTGCATCGTCTTCCGACACGTCCCGGCAATTTCGTCCGAATACGATGACCAGCTCGGTCTCATAATCGAACTGCCGGGCTACTCGCGTGGGCAGATGCACAACTCCACCGTGGCTATTGAGAGCGTTATTGAATTTGTTGAAAAGCGGCGGTGCCTTGGGGACCGGTGTATTGGTTTCGATGGCGTGTTCCCGGTAGTTGAAACCGACACAGATGATCTTTTCGGGACGGGTCACCAGAGGCGCGAACGAGATGTCCGAGATCGGCGTGACAACGAAGGCTGATCCCCGACTTTTTATCGCCTCAAGCACAGCACGCACTTCGGGAGCTCGCCCGTTTTGCAGGAGATCGTCGATATCGCGCGGGGCCGATAGACCTATAGCCGCCGCGAGGGTGGTCAAGTTTACGACACCGCCCTCGACCTCTGCGCCAAGGGCGTATCCGTCGTCGACACGCAGATTGGCAAGGCGCGCGTCAAGATCGGAGACCTGAATGTTCAGTTCGTTGCGAGAGTTCATCTTTGCTTATCTTCCAGAGCACCGTCGGAGTTCACGCCGTGCGAACCCGATCCGTAAGCTTACATCACCAAAAAAAGAAAGGGCCCGCCGCCGCCGTTTGGCGGCGGCGGGTGCCACGGCCAAGGGGGCCACGGCAGTCTCAGGAGGATGTCCCAACAGGGACCACGGAGTGCGCAGAACCATGCTGCGGCACAATTCAGAAAAGCGCGTTTGGCCGTCGGCAAGAAAAGCCTCCCACCGCCTCTACTCGTAAAACAAACCCTTGCATCGATGGAAATCGCGAGGCGCATCACGATGCGAGGCTCCCAGTGCATTTCACTCCACATCGGATTTGGGCTCGCGATAGAACAATCCAGTCACAATCAGTCCCACGATAAGCCAACCGACGGTGTACCAAAGGCCCGCGAAGATGTTTCCTTGCGCGACGGCGATGGCGAACGCGAATGTCGGTAGCAGACCGCCGATCCAGCCACTGGAAAAATGATAAGGAAAAGACATCGCTGTATAGCGGATGCGCGCAGGGAACATCTCCGCCATCGCCACGCCCACGGGGGCGTAACCCAGTGCCATAGCAAGAAGCAGCACCAGCAGCAGTGCAATAATCTTCATTTGATCGGTCGCGGTCGGGTTCCCGGGTGCACCGAAACCCGCTTGCTTGATTCCTTCCTTGATCTCGCGCGCGAAGGTCGCCTGATCGAATGCTCCGGACGAATTTACAATCAGCACGAGATCGCCGATCCGCACCTCGGTCGTGCCGGCACCAGGTTGATCGACACTCGTGTAATTGACGGACGATGCGGCCAGAACTTGGCGCGCGATATCGCACGGCGACGTGAACTTGCGATTTCCGAGTGGGTTGAACATGAAAGAGCAACCCGATGCGTCGGTGCGAACCGAGACAGCGGTCTCTGCCTGAGCCTTGGCGAGGGCAGGATTGGCCACTGCGGCGATCTGATGAAAGATCGGAAACGTCGCCGCTAGGCCGAGAGCAAACCCTGCAAGCATCACGGGCTTCCGACCCACGCGATCGGACAGCCATCCTGAGAACCAGATCATAGGTATCGACAAAAGCGCCGCGATCGTGGTGACCAGATTGGCGACGGGCATCGAGACATTCAATGTCCGCGTCAGAAAGAAGAGGGGATAGAGAACCGCATTGTAGTATACGACAGACATACCGCCCCCGATGCCGATCAAGGCGACGCAAAGTAGTCGGATGTTTCTCCAGCTTCCAAACGTTTCGCGGATCGGCCCACTGGATAGCCGTTTTTCTTCAGCCATCTTCTGGAAGACCGGCGATTCGTGCATCTGCAGACGCACTCGAATCGATAGACCCAGGAGGACGATCGAAATAAGAAACGGAATTCGCCAGGCCCAGGCGTCGAATGCAGCCGTCGACGCAAATGCCTGCACTGTTTGTATGGAGATCAGAGCCAACAGGAAGCCGAGGGTGCCCGTCATCTGAATGAATGAGGTGCTCAAACCTCTCTTGTTTCTCTCGACGTGCTCGGTCACGTAGATGACCGCCCCACCGTACTCGCCCCCAAGCGCCAAGCCTTGCAGGATACGCAGGGCGACCAACATGATCGGCGCAAGGATTCCCACCGTCTCGTAAATCGGAAGAAGACCTACGGCGAAGGTGGCCAACCCCATGATAACGATGGTTATCATGAAGGTGCGCTTGCGGCCGATTAGGTCGCCTAATCGTCCGAATACGATCGCACCAAACGGCCTGACCACGAAGCCGACGCCGAAAGTCAGCAATGCAAAGATGAAACTTATAGACGGATCAAGACCGCTGAAGAATTTGGCCGCGAGCACTCCCGCCATCGCCGCATAGAGCGTGAATTCGTACCACTCAAAAACGGTGCCCATCGCGGCGGCCGTGATCGTGCGGACTTGCAAGCCTGTCGAGCCGGCGGAATCCGAGGACGGAAGTGTGCTCCCGGTGATCTGCGATGCGATCGGCTCGTTCGGTAGACTGACTCTGTATGTCGGCATGTTTCGCTCCCCTTATTCAAAATTGACAGCAATCCGGGTCCGCGCGTTACAGACGATGGCTCTGCGCGCAGCTTCCTGACGGACGTTGGTTACTTCTTAGCTCTCGCCCCCTTCTGTAGTCGGACTGCGGACAATTCGTCGAAACGAGAAGCACCTGCCTTCTCGTTCGGCGTCATTCCCGCCATGAAGCCACATGAGAAAGCTGGATGCGCCTCCGGACGGCTTCGTCGACATCCTCCGAGGTCACGCGGCATGCGATGCGATCGCGGTTTACCGAACGATCCCGTTAAAGAACGGGCAGCTGAGCGATGGCCGCCAAGGAACGTCGATGGACGAAGCGATCGTCTCGACTCCCAATTGCGACCCAAAATCACCGCGCGATCTCCTAAAGTTTATCTCTCATAGCAGAACTGGTATTCTTTGGAAGAATTATTTTCTTATAGCAGAATTCGTATTCTATAGAAGATTTTTGCATGGCACTTCCGTCTTCTGCAACTCGCTATGTCTGGGCCGGATGTGACATTAGAGGTGCTGCCGCTTAGGATTAAGGCGATGAGCAGCGACGGCTGAAGAGTGATTCGGAATGGCTAGGACGGCGGTAAAGAAGATTGGCAGACAGGATCCGGTAAGCCAGGCATTTGGCGACCGGGTTCGGCTACTGCGTGAGCAGGCCGACCTCACTCTCGATCAAGTCTCGAAGCTTTCGGGCGTAAGCAGAGCAATGCTTTCGAAGGTCGAGCGAGGCGAAAAAAGCCCGACCATCGGTGTCGCGAAGCGCATCGCTCATGCACTGGATACTTCGTTCTCTACACTGGTCGGTGACGAAGGAGCCTCGCGCCGTGCGTTCGCGCTAGTGCGGAAGAATCAAAGACAGGTCTTTCGTGATGCCGAAACAGGCTTCGAGCGCTATCTGCTTTCGCCGGTCATGGCCGGGATGCCGGTCGAAGTCGTCCTTCACCACCTGCCGCCTAAGGTGTCGACCGGCAAGCTGCCACCCTACCCTGCCGGAGTGACCAAGCACGTGCTCGCCTCGCAAGGCCGCATCGTGGTCGGTATCGACAATGTGGAGACCGTTCTCGAGGAGGGAGACTCGCTCTATTTCGAGGCCGATGTAGAGCATTGGTTCGAGAACAAAAGCTCCCGGTCTGTCGAATACTACCTCGTCATTTCCGCCGCACAGCTATTTCCCCGCCGCAACGACACGGCTTCCTGACTTTTCGGCGACCGCTTCTCAATCGCTCCGCTCGTTCACGGCGGCTGGACGCCCGTCGCCGATCCCTCGGCACGCGCCCCAGGACAGCGTGCGAACTTGCGGACAGATCAAATCTTCTATAGAAGATAATTTCTTCCATCAATTGATGCAAAGCCGACGGCGAGCCGCACGGCGCTGAGCATGCTTGCGCGAAAAGGGGAACGTTATGACGATCGAATTCCCGTTGGTGATCAACGGTAGGTGGCGCGAGGGCGCCGCAAAGCAGGGCCAGGATGTGCTCAATCCGGCGACGGGCGAGAGCATCGGCAAGGTCGCGCATGCCAATTCGACGGATCTCGACGAAGCACTCGATGCCGCCGCTCGCGGCCTCGTCGAGTGGCAAGGGGTTTCACCTTGGCAACGCGGAGCCATACTGAAGAGTGCTGCGGACCACTTGAGATCTGACATCGATTCCATCGCCCGGCTCATCACCGCTGAGCAAGGCAAGCCGCTCGCCGAAGCCAAAGCCGAGGTCACGCGTTCTGCGGAATTCCTGGAATGGGGCGGCGAGCAGGCCCGGCGCATCGCCGGTCGTACCCTTCGCGGTCGGGTCGCCGCCAACCGGATCGAGATAGAAACGCATCCGATCGGCGTCGTAGCCGCCTTCACGCCGTGGAACTTTCCGATGGCTCTGGCGGCCAAAAAATTCGCCGGCGCGCTCGGCGCGGGATGCTCTATCATCTGCAAGCCGTCCGAGGAAACTCCCGGTTCCGTTCTGGCCCTGGCCAAGGCATTGCTGTCTGCCGGCGTACCACCCGCCGCGATTTCGATAGTCTTCGGCAGACCCGAAGAAATTTCGAACTACCTCATCCCTGCGGCCGCTGTCGCCAAGATAACATTCACTGGGTCCATTCCTGTCGGCAAGCAACTAGCAGCCGCGGCCGGGAGGGTCATGAAGCCTGTCACGATGGAATTGGGCGGCCACGCCCCGACTATCGTTTGCGGTGACGTCGATCCGGAGAGAGCCGCGGACATTCTAGCAAGAGCGAAATTCGCCAATTCGGGACAGATATGCCTGTCTCCGACACGCTTTTTCGTGGAGGAGAGCGTCTTCAAACGCTTTACGGCGCGCATGACCGAGCACGCCAAAGCTTGGCGAGTGGGCGACGGATTGGATCCCAAGACACAGATGGGCCCTCTTGCGAACGAGCGGCGGGTCCAAGCGATCTCGCATCTCGTGGAGGACGCCCGCCAACGTGGCGCGAAGATAGCTGCCGGAGGAAATCGTATCGGCAACAGAGGATTCTTCTACGCGCCAACGGTTATGACGGACGTTCCCGAGAACGCCGAAATTCTCCATTCGGAACCTTTTGGCCCAATTGTACCGGTCCTGCCCTTCAAAGATGAGAATGAGATGCTCAAACAAGCCAACGGACTGGAGTTTGGTCTTTCGGCATATCTTTTCTCGAACGACGCCGCACGGCAGCGTCGCTTGACCGATGCACTTCACTTCGGAACGGTGGGCGTGAACGAGTTCGTGACGCACCTGCCCGAGGTCCCTCTGGGAGGTTGGAAAGAAAGTGGATTCGGCACCGAAGGAGGTATCGAGATCTTGTCTCCTTATCAAAAGACAAAGTTCGTCAGCGTCTGGTAAACGACATTGCCTCGACGGGCTTGGCGGCACGTACCGCCGAGCCCGCGATCGGAGAGCGGGGGCCCATTGATGGCCTTTCGACGAGCGTCAGGGCCCGTCGCCGCCACTCGGCAACCATGGCTTACTCGGCATGACGACGGTACTTCCCCCGTCGACGAAAAGCACCTGGCCGGTGATGAACCGCGCTTCGTCCGATGCGAGGAATGCGGCAGCTTCTCCGACATCCCAGCCTTCCCCTTGCCAAAGCATGGGCACCGAGTCATCGCGAGACCTCATCATGTCCTGGATGCCGGCGTGATTCCTTTTGTGAGCGGACTGCACCATCGGCGTCGATAGCAAGCCCGGCGCAATCGCATTGCAACGAACGCCTTTGGCGGCGTACTGAGCCGCCACGCTCATCGTCAGCGCATTCACTCCGCCTTTCGATGCAGCATACGCGATCCAAGGCACGGTAAATCTCACCGCCGCGAAAGACGAGATGTTGACGATCGCGCCCTTCCGCTGTCGCTCCATCACCGGCAGCGCCCATTTGCATGTCAAATACATGCTCTTCAAATTCACCGAGATGATCCGATCGAAGTCATCCTCAGAGCACTCCACCGGCCCTCCCATTTTCGCGATGCCGATGTTGTTATGAAGCACGTCGATCCGCCCGTTAAACGCCAACGACCTTTCGATCGTGCCCTTCACTTCCTCGGATCGAGTTGCGTCGCAAGCAAAAGCGAATGCGGCTCCGCCCTCGCTGCGGATGAGTTCGGCCGTCGCAGTGGCGGCCGCGAAGTCCACGTCTACGCAGGTGACGACAGCGCCATGTCGGGCATAGACCAGGGCGGTAGCCTCCCCGACGCCATAGACCCTGTCGCTCACTTCTCGCAAGCTCCAGCCTTGTCCAGCCTCGTTGGCAGTCCCGGCTCCGAATAGCAGAACATGGCGTCCATCGAGACGAGATCTGCTCCTCGGTGCCGCGAGCGACGGAATATCCATGTTTACGGTCAGACTGTTCGTCCTCCGTCGATCGGGAATTCCACGCCGGTAATGAACTCCGCCTCATCGGAGGCCAGGTAGACAGCAGCAGCCGCGACGTCCGAGGGACGACACAGCCGGCCGAGTGGAATGCTCGCGATAAACTTCTGCCGGTTCTCTGGGGTGTCCGGCATTCCAAGCAAAGGCTCAAGCAAAGGTGTTTCCGCGGCTACCGGGCACAAAGCATTCACGCGAATCTTCCAGGGAGCGAGCTCGACGGCCAGGGAACGGGACATCAAGTTCACCGCACCTTTCGAAGCGTTGTACCAGGTCAATCCTGGTCGTGGACGGATGCCGGCGGTCGAACCTACGTTCAGTATCACGCCGCCTCCGGCGTCCCGCATTTTCGGCACGACGCCCTGCACGAAATGGTAAATCGACTTCACGTTGACGTTGAAAACGCGGTCGAAGGACGCTTCATCCGTCTCCAGCAATGGTTGATTGCGATGCGTGGTGCCGGCATTGTTGATCAGGATCCGGGGCACACCCAATCTTTTCTCCGTCTCTGCGACGACCTCAGCTACGTCCTCGGCTCGGGCGACGTCCGCCGTCACCGCAATTGCCCTCTCGCCGATCTCCGCCGCAACTCTCGTCGCCGCGTCACCGCGAAGATCAGCGACAACGACCAGTGCACCTTCCGCCGCAAATCGCTTTGCAATCGCCTCGCCGAAGCCGCTTCCGCCACCCGTGACGATTGCGATCTTGTCCTTTAGTCTCATCTGGCTTCTCCTACTTGGTCGCCGCTCTACTGCGGCGAAAGAACTCGCGGAAGCACTTTCAAACCTGGGGAACCCGAGCCGATCAGGCTTCCGCTACTTCGCCGCGCTCGATGATGAAGGTCGTCTCAATCAACGATTTCAGGAGATTGGGGCTCGATTCCGTGACAAGGATAGCAACGTCCGGAAGAGCGGAACGTAAGCGCTTGAGTGCATCGACATATCGAAGCGCCAAAGCCGGAGCCAGCCCCTGGAGCGGTTCATCCAGAATGATCGCACGCGTTCCGACCATGAGCGCTCGGCCGAGCGCCACCATCTTTCCTTGGCCACCAGACAGCCCGGCAGCTTTGCGACCGGCCAGATCGCGGAGCTCCGGAAGGAGTTCAAAAGCCGCTTCTAGCCGTCGCTGGCACTCGCGACCTGAAAGACCAAGAACCTGCGCCGGCAACAGCATGTTGTCACGTACCGTAAAGCTACCGAACAAATTGCGCTCCTCCGGAGCGTAGCCAACGCCCAGCGCGCACCTGCGGTGAGCCGGCACGGCGCCGCAATCTATGCCGTCGATAGAGACTTTTCCTTCGCGCAAGGGCGCGAGACCCATCAGCGCCCGCAACGTGGTCGTCTTTCCTGCACCATTCCGACCGATGAGCGCGACCCGCCCGCCGGGCGGTACCGTAAGCGAAACGTGACGTAAGACCCGTGCTCCGCCGATTTCCGCACATATGCCCTCAAGCTGCAGCATGTCCGGCCTCTGTTTCAATCCCGATCACGTCGCGGAGCACGTTGGGATCAGTCAACACAGCGCCGGGCGGCCCGAGCGCCTCGATCTTTCCCTGACTCCAGACAGCGACCCGATCGGCAAAGCGGGAAACGACATCCATGTCATGTTCGACGAACACCGCCGTGACACCCGCGGTCCGCAGAACGCGGACCAGCGTCTCGACGATGCTTATCTTCTCCGACGCCGCGACACCGCTGGTCGGCTCGTCCATCAAGATGAGCCGAGGCTTCAGCGCGACCGCCATGGCGATGTCTGTGAGCTTCCTCGCCCCCTCGTTCAGCGTGTCGGCCCGCCGCTCCGCGATGTCCGAAAGATCGAATTGCGCTAGAATATTGTCGGCCTCTGCGTGCCAAGCGGATCGCATCAACGGTCGGAGCGGAGACCAAAGGCCCTCGCGGGCGGCAATCGCAAGCGCAACGTTCTCCGCCACGGTGTGCTCCAGAAAGAGCTGGGGCAGTTGAAAGGACCGCGCAATACCGAGGCGAACGAGACGGCGTGGCGCTAGGCCGAGAAGCGGCTGCCCGTCATAGTGGATTTCGCCTGCTTGCGGCGTGAGATAGCCGGTCACCATGTTGATGAACGTCGTTTTTCCGGCACCATTTGGGCCGATGATGGCGAGAAACTCGCCGTTCCGAACGTCCAGGTCGATGCCGTCAGCGGCTTTGACGCCGCCGAAGGCAAGTTTCAAACCTTTTGCAGAGAGCAGAATCATGCTTGGCGCCCCCGTACGACGAGCGCCCGACCGATTCCCCAAAGACCGCCCGGCGCAAAAAGTATGACGAGCAGGAGCACCGTCCCGAGAATCATCTGCCAGGCGTCCGCCATCAGGGCCGCCGCATAGGTCCGCGTCAGTTCGTAGGCTAGTGCCCCGAGAAACGGTCCGAAGACACTCCCTGCTCCGCCAAGAATGGCGATGAAAACCAATTCTCCCGATGCCGTCCAATAAGCCAACGCCGGCGTGACGTGGCGCGTCGACAACGCGATCAGGGCACCACCGCAACCTGCCATAAGCGCCGAAAGAACATAGGCGGACAAAAGTACGCGTCGCGCAGGAACACCCATGAACTCCAGACGGGCCTCGCGTGTCTTCAGCGCCGATAGAGCGCTCCCCATTGGAGACAGGAGGTAGAGCCGCACGAAGGCGCCGAAGCCAATCGCGAGCACCAAAGCGATGATCAGAAGCGCCCACGACTGCTGATCCGGAGAAAGTACGGCTCCCGCAAAGCTGGTGACGGGCACACGGATTCCGTCGCCGCCGCGCGTCACCTCGTAGAACTTGTCGAGCATCGAGTAGAAGACCATGCTGAGTGCCAAGTTCAGCATTCCGAAGAAGATCGCGCGGTAACGAGAGACGAAGAGCCCGACCAACAGTCCGATTGATGCGGCTACGATTGCGGCCAGCGGAAGAAGAAGGAGCAGCTCCGGAATGCGGCCTGCCATAAACGCCACGACATAAGCGGCGAGCGAAAGATAAAGCGCATGGCCGAAGCTCACCTGTCCCGCACGCAGGAGCAGCAGAATACCAAGGACGGCCAGGCCTTTCGCAATCGCGATCGTCATCACAAACCTTAGCCAAGGCACAGCCCAGGACAGCGCCAGGACGAACGCCGTCGCGAGGAGCGTAAGAACGAGATCAGCGTAACGGCTCATATGCGTCGGGTCTCCGGGACGGCGAACAAGCCCTGCGGACGAACCAACAGCACCGACACCATGATGAAGTAAGGCACGACCACTTCGAATTCAGGGGCGAAATAAACGGCAAGCGAGCGGCCGAGCCCGATCATAAGCGCGGTAAGAGCCGCGCCCTCGATCTGCCCAAGACCTGCGGTCGCAACCACCGCGAATGACAGGACGATGGTCGATGCACCGATGCCGGGCACGAGCGAGGTGGTAGGCGACGCGAGCGCCCCGCCCAAGGCAGCGAGCGCGGCCCCTGCCGTGAAGGTCAAAAGCATCACCCTCCCGGCATTGATGCCCATCGCCCGCGCGGCTTCCCGATCGACCGTTACGGCAACGATCATTCGACCCGCGAGCGTGCGACGCAGGAACCAAGCGAGGCCGATTAGCGTCACGAGAGCCACGCCGGGCAATAGAAAAAGTTGATAGGCCGTGAAAGGTATCGCGTCTCCGCCAAAGGGGACGTCGATCGTGCCCAGCAATTTGACTGGTGCGTCGGAGACGACCGGCTGCACCCCCCAGACAAGCTTCTGAAGATCTTCGAGGATCATGAAGAGGGCGAAGGTGACGAGAAGTTGAAGGACCTCCTCTTGTCCCGACACGCTCCGCAGCAAGCGTTCTATGGGAGGCCCAAGTATCGCGCCGACGATCGCGGACGAAACCACGAGCGACGGTATCGAGAGCCAAGGCGGCATACCCCGAGCGATCAGAAATAGGCTCAGAGACGCCGCAGCATAGCCCCCGATCGCATATAGGCTTCCATGCGCGACGTTGAGCACGCGCATGACCCCGAAGACGAGATTCAGTCCGACCGCGACCATAAATACCGCCGCCGCGTAGGATAATCCGTCCAGCATCGCCAGACCGAGCAACATCCCGTTGTCACCGAACCAACCCATGATCGAGTCAGCCCCTCGATGTCACGGGCTGCGGGACCCGAGAAAGAATTTCCGGCTCGAGCGTTTTCAACCATTCGAAGCTCGACTTTCCGACGGGCGTCGTGACCATCTCGCCCGGAAAAACGACCATGTCGGCCAGGGTCGGGAACGAGTATTTTGGATCCGAGACCGTCGTTCCGACCAACATGTTCGCGAGGCCCTGACCATCCTCGCGTATCTTCACCGGGCTTGTCAGCGAGGGAAACTGAAGGCCCTTGAATGCCGCGGCAAGTTCGGCATCCGTCGGCCAGACGCCGCCCTTGGTCGCCAGCGCCTTTTCGTAAGCGGCCTTCATCGCGAACACGGCCTGGGCCATGTGGAAGCACGGATAGATCGGGTAGACGCCAGTTCGCTTCCGGAAGCTCTCCGTGAACGCAGCCAAGCGTTTCGGATCTTCGGGCGAGGGATGTAGAAACCAGTGATCGCCTCGGGCGCCGATGATGTGGCCCGGCGGCAGGCTTTTGCCGACGCGCTCGAGCGACGATTCCCCCAGGGGCAGTACGAAGAGGGATCGCTCGAGAAGCTTTCGATCGGCCGCTTGGCGGATGAATGTGTCGAGATCCCCCCCCCATGAGGCGTTGAACACCACATCCGGCTTGGTCGCGAGGAGACGGGTCACTTCGCTAGAATAATCCGTCGCGCCAAAACGGGGAAACATCTCGGCGACCACGCGAACGCCCGGCTTCAGCCTCTCGACGACCGTTTTGAACATCGTCCAGCTGTCCCGGCCCCACACGTAGTCTTGATTGACTACCGCGACGGTCGAGAAATTCGGCTTGTACTTGAGAAGATAGAGAACGGGCGCCAGCACCTCGGGGGTACTGTTGCCGATGGTTCGGAACACGTAATCGTAGTGCGCTTCTTCGAAAATGCGTTGAGTGCTGCAATCCCAAAGAAGCGTGGGGCGCTTCATCTCTTCCGCAATCGGCGCGCAGGCAAGACAGTCCGCGGACGAGATCGCCGCGAACATCAGATCGACTTTTTCGCTTTGCACGAGACGACGATACTCGGCGACGAAATGATCGACGCCAGGCCCCTCGTCGAAAAAGATCGGGCGGAGCTTTACACCGGCAATGCCTCCCGCTGCGTTCAGCTCTTCGATAAGCAGTTCCGCGGCTTGCCTCGCCGGGACGCCGAAGACGCTCGCTGGTCCGGACAAATACGTTGCTATGCCGACCTTGATCTCGTCCGGCTTCGCAGCTTGCGCCTGCACACGGCGCCCGGACAACGCCAGCGCCCCGACTCCAAGTGCGGCGAGCGCGGCTCGCCGGGTCAGGATGTCAGATCTCGTTTCATCCTTGGTCGACATTTTATTTCCTCCCTTTCGTGAGCTTCCGCGGACGTCTTCAGCGTCCTTGATCAGACCCCCCATCTCAAACGGCCGAGATGCGTATTCTAAAAGAGAATATTTCTTCTAAAGAAGACTTAGCAGGAATGAATGGCCGAGGGAAGCTTAAATTTGTCGGCCGGGATGCGGCGAGGATCGCCTGTCGTCGCCGCCGGTGAATGCATCAGACCTTTGAAGAAGGCGCGCTTCGCACGCCTGTCATCCGAACCGGATCGACGATCCGGTCGTACTCGTCGCCCGACAGAAACTCCAAGGAGATTGCCGCCTGCCGAGGCGTGACGCCATCCGCCAACGCTCGTGCGGTGATTTCGGCAACCTTGTCGTATCCCAAGACAGGGTTCAGACTCGTTGCCAGGAGGAGCGCATTGGACACATTGGCTGCGAGACGCTCTCGATCGACCGTCAATCCGCGCACTAGGCGGATAGCCAGCATGCGCGAGCTATCGGACAATACGCGAATCGATTGCAGCAAATTATAGATAAGCACAGGCTTTGCGACGTTCAGCTCAAAATTGCCCGACGCACCCGCTGCGGTGATGGTGGCATGATTGCCCATCGCTTGGAAGGCCGTCTGCACGACCACCTCGCCGATCGTGGGGTTCCGTTTTCCCGGCATGATCGACGACGTCAGGCCATCGTGCGGCACGATAAGCTCTCCAAGACCGCAGCGAGGGCCAGACCCCAGAAACCTGATGTCGTTTGCGATCTTGACCAGAGTGACGGCAAGCGTGTTCAACGTACCGGAAACTTCGACCAAGGTGTCGTGCGCGCCCATACCTTCGAACTTGCTCGGATTGGGAGCAAACGTTAGCCCGCACAACGAGTTCAGTTCATCGCAAAACACGACATCGAAATCGGCCGGTGCATTTAGACCGGACCCGACCGCCGTGCCGCCCTGCGACAGCCTATGCAGACGCGGTCTGGCATCCTCAATTCGCGCCAGGCAGTTGTCCACTTGTCGCCAGAACGCCTCGAAGGCCTGGCCCATCGTCATCGGCACGGCATCCATGAGATGGGTACGACCTATCTTCACGACATCCGAAAACATCTCGGCCTTCGACGCAAGTTCATCGCGCAATGCCCAGACGGCCGGGAGCAGGCGATCGCGTATCTCCAAGGCGACGGCGATATGCATGACGGTGGGGAAGCTGTCGTTGGACGATTGCGAGCAATTGACGTGATCGTTGGGATGAACCGGTTTCTTCCCCCCAAGCGGTTGCCCGAGCATCTCATTGGCTCGATTGGAGATGACCTCATTGACGTTCATATTGGTCTGCGTCCCGGAACCCGTTTGCCAGACCGTCAGAGGAAAATGATCATCGAACCTCCCCTCCCGGATCTCCAACGCAGCCAGTTCGATCGTCTTTGCCAATTCTTCATCTAGTGCCCCGAGCCGACTATTCGCCCGGGCGGCCGCGATCTTTTGGAGTGCGAAGGCGTGGAAAAGGCAGGCCGGAAAGCGCTCTTCTCCGACGTCGAATACCGCGAGCGCCCGCTGCGTCTGGGCGCCCCAATAGCGGTTGGACGGGACCTCGACCGCGCCGAATGCGTCCTGCTCGAGCCTTGACTTGTTCACCTCAGTCGCCTCCAACGAGCTCATTGCCACCATTGCTTCGGCCTAGGCCGCCGGACCGCTTCTCATTTGCACCGGCGCCCTTCCAAGCGGTCTCGTCGAATTCTCCAGCCAATTTGGCGACCACCACAGTCGCCACCGTGTTGCCGATGACGTTGCAGGTCGACAGCGCGATGGAGAGAAAGCGATAGACGCCGAAGATCAGCGCGAGACCGTCCACCGGGAGAATTCCGGATGCCGTCACCGTCGCGGCGAAGACGACAAAGGAGCCGCCAGAGACCGTGGCTGCGCCCTTCGACGTCAGCAGCATAATTGCAAGAATGCCGATCTCCTGTTCCCACGAGAGCGACACGCCATAGGCGTTGGCGAGAAAGATCACGCCCGTCGACATAAAAAGCGAAGTGCCGTCGAGGTTGAAGGCATATCCGGTCGGCAGCACCAGCCCGACGGTCTGCTTCGAAGCGCCATAGGCGGGCAGTTTTTCCAAGAGGCGCGGCAGCACGCTTTCGGAGGAAGCGGTACCGAGCATGATGATGATCTCTTCCCGGATATAACGCAGCAGATGGAAGATATTGATGCGGAACAGGGCGCAGACGGCGCCGAGCACGACGACGATGAACAGGATCACCAGCGCGTAGAACGTCAGCACGAAGTAAGCGAGCGAAATCAGCACGGCCGTCCCGTTCGAGCCGACCGCATAGGCGACGGCGCCGAACGTTCCGATCGGTGCCAACGCCATGATGATGTGAATGAACTCGAAGAACGCGGTAGACATCGTGTTCAATCCGCTCTCGACCGGCGCGCGCTTCTGCGGCGAAAGCGCCATCAGACCGAAGCCGAAGATCAGGGCGATGACGAGCACCTGAAGCAATTCGCCGCGCGCGAAGGCGCCGATGAAATTGTCCGGAAAGACGTTGATCAGAAATTGGTCGAACGTGGTGTGCGAGGCGGCCGCTGCCTTGGTCGCGGCTTCCGCGCCCTTGGTGGCGGCAGCCGGAGCTGCAATATGATCCAGATTCCTGCCGACACCGACGAGGTTGCCGAACAGCAGGCCAAGCGCCAGCGCAATCGTCGAGACGACCTCGAAATAGACCATGGCGATGAGCCCGACCTTGCCGACCCGCTTGATGTCGCCGGCCGCAACGATACCGACGGCGACCGTCAGGAATACCAGCGGTGCGACCGCTGTCTTGATCAGCCGCAGGAAGATATCGCCGAGGATCTTCAGCGACGCGCCGAACTCGGGCCAAACGAGGCCCACGGCAATTCCCAGAACCATGCTGACCGCAACTTGCAGGCCGAGGTTCTTCCATAGGGCTTTCCGCGCCGGCTTGGCGGACCGTTGGAGCACAACGTCGTCGCGCGGTGTTGTCGCTATCGTGGCCATTATTTCCTCCGAGGATCGTCAATCGTTGTTGACTGCGCTCTCCGGCGCATTTGGGGAGTTCGCGTGCCGTGCACCTGCGCCGGTCACCGGGCTCCGGCGGCTGAAATCTGGAGAACGCGATCGACCATCGGACCGCAGAGGCCGAGATAGTTGGCGGGATCACAGTGACGCCGAATCATGTCCTCGCCTCCAAGGGCTTCGGTGATCTCGGGCACGCCGGCGAGAATGTCGGCAAGCTGGCCGCCGCCTTCGATCGCCTTGCGACAGGCGTCGTACACGACATCGTGGGCCCTCTGCCGGCCGAGCTTCGGCGCCGCCGCCATCATCACCGCCTCCGCCACGATCAGACCGCGGGTGAGATCGAGGTTTTGCAGCATCCGATGCTCGTGCACGACGAGCCCGGCCAGCATGAATTTGGCGTTGGCCAGTGACGCGGCGGTCAGCAGGAAGCTTTCCGGCAGCGACACCCATTCCAGATGCCATGGGCCGGTGGCGCGTTCGAAATCGTGGATCATGCCGTCGAGCATAGCGGCGACGTGCTGGCGCACGGACTTTGCCGCGGCGAGCATCAGCTCGCTGGAGATCGGATTGCGCTTCTGCGGCATTGTCGACGATGCACCACGCCCATGCACAAACGGTTCTGAGACCTCGCCGAACTCCGACGCCGACATCAGCATCACGTCGGTCGCGATCTTGCCCAAGGTACCGGTGATCAGACCGAGCAATGTCACCGACTCTGCGATGCCGTCGCGAGCGACATGCCAGGTGATCGACGGCTGATGCAGTCCGAGTTCTTCGCAGAACAGCTTTTGCATCTCGAGGCCGCCGTCGCCGACGGAAGCGAGCGTGCCTGCGGCGCCTGAGAATTCGCCGACGAGGATGCGCGGAAGCGCTTGATCGACGCGCTCGATATGACGGTCGATCGAGGATAGCCAGACCGCGGCCTTGTAACCGAACGTTACCGGGAGCGCCTGCTGCAAATGGGTACGCCCGGCCATCGGCGTGTTGCGATACTTGTGCGCCATCACAGCCAGGATGTCGCGGACCTCTCGCAGGTCGCGCGCCACGACCTGCAATGCCGCGCGGATCTGTAGGACGTTGGCGGTATCCATGATGTCTTGGGTCGTCGCGCCCCAATGCACGAAGCGACCGGCTTCGCCCGCAGCTTCCGCCAGCTGATGCACGAGCGGGAGGATCGGATAGCCGACGATCTCGGTCTCGCGGCGCAGCTTTTCGAAGTCGATCTGGATGGAACGCGCTGCGGCTGCAATCGCCTCGGCTGCAGCTTTGGGTACCATCCCGATGCGCGCCTGAGCACGGGCCAGTGCGACTTCAGCCTCGATATAGCGACCCACTAACCCGTCATCGGCGAAGATCGCACGCATTTCGGATGTTCCGAACATGTCGCGAAATAGGCCCGAGTCAAACACCGTACTTCCCATCCCACTACCCTACTCAGTTATGTTCGTACATATTAATATGTCCGAACATAATTCGGGGGTCAATCCCTTGACGCCGGCCAGCCAGGCTTCCATGAGGACTCTTTAAGGAGGATTTCGGTGGTAACCCGTTACGCCTACGTGGCTCGCGCTCTAATGCAGGCGATCGCCGACGGGCGCCATCCCGTCGGTTCGTTGCTGCCCAACGAGTTCGAGCTCGCCGAGCAGTTCACCGTCAGCCGATCAACGATCCGGGCGGCGATGCGGGAGTTGCAGGCATCGGGGATCGTGAGCCGAAAAAGAAACGCCGGCACTAGGGTCGAAGCGGTTGCGCCCTTGCAGAGCGGTGGCGGCTTTTCGCAATCGCTCGGTTCTATCGAAGCGGTCCAGCAATTCGGCGTCGAGACCGAACGCCACGTTCAGCGGGTCGCCGAGGTCGTGACCGATGAACAGCTCGCTCGCGCTCTGGGCTGCCAGCCCGGGCGTCGCTGGTTGCGGATTTCAAGCTTGCGCATGATTCCGGGAGATGCAACGAAGACGCCCATCTGCTGGACCGATGTCTATGTCGACGGTACTTTCGCCGGCGAGGTCCGGACGCGAATGGACAGCCATCGCGATATCTTCGGAACACTGGTAGAAAAGATATCAGGACGCCGCTTTGTCGAGATCCGTCAGGACATCAGCGCGGTCGGCGTATCGGCGGATCTAGCTTCGCCCTTGAAGGCATTGCCGGGCGCCTACGCTCTTTCGATTCGACGCCAGTATCTTTTCAGTTCGAACGAGATGGCAGAAGTCTCGCTCAGCATACATCCGGCGGATCGCTACAGCTATTCTATGCGACTCACGCGGCAGCAAGTGGAAATCACCTAGGCATTCTCGATCAGGAATCCAACCGTCGGGGCCCGAGCATCGGAGGCCATCGGATCTGGATTTTCAGCTTCAGGACGCATTTCGCAAGCCGCTGACGAAACTGTTTATCTTCCCGGACAGCGCAGACGACTGGTGCGTTAGATCGCGCGAAATGTCGAAGACCGAGCGTGCTGCTGCCCCGGTTTCCCTGGCTCCCTCCGTCACATCGACGATACTCCTCGTGACGGCCTCGGTCCGGCCTGCTGCTTCCATGATATTGCGCCCGATCTCGCTCGTTGCCGCGGTCTGCTCTTCCACCGCAGCACTAATCGAGATCGCGACCTCGTTCACTTCGTTGATCACGTCGCGCAATTCATGAAGCGCGCCAGCCGTATCCGAAGCCGCGCCCTGCATGGTCGAGATCTGATCCGAAATCCGTTGCGTGGCCTGAGCGGTCTGGGTCGCTAGTCCTTTCACTTCCGACGCGACAATCGCAAATCCCCTCCCCGCCTCGCCAGCACGCGCGGCCTCGATAGTGGCGTTCAAGGCCAACAGGTTCGTCTGACTGGCGATCGTCGCGATCAGTTTGACGACTTCGCCGATCTCGAGTCCAGCCGCCTCCAGCGTCTGCACCGTGGCGCCCGAACGTTCCGACGCGAGGACCGCGCGTCCCACGACGGTTTGCGCAAGATTGGCCTGGCGCGAGATCTCCTGGATGGAAGTTCTCAGTTCCTCCGAGGCGGATGCGACGATCGTTACGTTCGTCGAAGCCTCTCTCATATCGGAAGCGACAGTCGTCGTTTTGGCTTCGGTAACTTCGGCTATCGCCGTCATCTTCTCCGACGAGCCTCCCATCTGCAGAATTCCGGCGGCCACAGCGTCGACGACGGCCTTAACGTCAGCCTCGAAAGCACCCGCCAGTCGCATTAGTTCTTGCCGCCTTTCATCGGCGAAGGCCGCTCTCTCGGTTTCCTTGGATTCGTGAAGAGACCTGTTCTCGATGGCGTTCCTTCGAAACACTTCGACGGCTGAGGCCATTTCTCCGATCTCGTCGCGGCGATCGGTTTCGACCAATTCGACGTCGGTCTCGCCAGCCGCGATGGTCCGCATGGTCTTCGAAAGCGACGACAGTGCGTTACCGATATTACGGCTGATCAGGTAGGTGAGGACAAGGCTGACCGCGAGCAAACTGGCAACCGTTATCGCCAGCGTCTTTCCAGTCTCCCAGAAGGCCGCCTTGATATCGTCGATGTAGTCACCCGTCCCTATGAAGATATCCCAGGGCGCGAACGCCTTGACGTAAGTCAGCTTGCTTACGACACCGTCGACGCCAGGCTTTGGCCACATGTACTCCACGATGGCCTCACCCTTGTCGCGCACCCCATCGCGCATCAAACGAACGGGTCGCACGCCGTTCTCATCCACCACGTCCAGGATATTTTTGCCCACGAGCGCCGGATTTCCTCCGTTCGCCACGGAAACTCCCTCCATCGAGGACGCGAACGTATAGACCTGCCCGTCGCGATACATCATCGTATGAAGGCGTTTTCGCAGATCCTCGATGGCTTGTTCCTTGGACAACTTGCCGTCCGCCACATCCCGATCGAGAGACCTCGCCAGACCGATGCCCATATCTGTAGCAGCCTTGATCTCCGCTATGCGGTCGCTTCGCATCCTCAAGTAAGAAAGTTGGAGCGCGATACCGATCGAAACGCCAAGCGACAAGATCATCACCGAGATGAGGCAAAGCAGCTTCGCACGAATGGACAACCTATCGAGAAGCATGCATCCCCCGGTAATTCGTGATTTGAAGATCATCACTGCGATAAAATTAGTAGAGCGATTCTCCTAAAGAAGAATAAATATGTAGCCGGTTAGCCGTTTTCGGGCGACCTTCCAATTAATCCGGCAAAGCGCCCGATCGATAGCAAGGTGTTCGGCAACTTCTTCAAAACCCGGTCTTCCTGCCGAGGTCGTGTACATGCGGTGCTGCACCGCCCGGTAGGCGCCGACGGAGCAGGAGGCACGGTCCCGAACGACCGCGAACCAGCCGTCGGCATAGATCTCCGAAGCGGCGGGCGATCCTTCTCTCCGACGAGAGCATGCGCCGTCCCCGTCTTCGTTCAATACTACCGACACAAACGTCCTTCTGGACTCGATCATGCTGCCGCTTCGACTCGCCCCTTCGCCTTGGTGGCCTTCATGTCCTTTGCAGGCGGCAGACCGAACAATCGACCGTACTCGCGCGTGAACTGCTGTACGCTCTCGTATCCGACGGCGTGAGCCGCGGTACTGATCATCGCCCCCTCCGAGAGCATCATGCGTCTCGCCTCGATGAGACGTAGCTGCTTCTGAAACTGCAAAGGCGTCAGCGACGTGATCGACCGGAAGTGTTCATGGAATGAAGATGGACTCATGCCGGCAGCATCCG